>CBFGYW010000198.1:0-4121 GCA_965653085.1 uncultured Salinimicrobium sp. | reverse complement strand
ACCGAGCCCTGCAACTGCCACGAGCCAACAGGCAGAAGGAGATACGATCATCACCTGGCCTTCCACTGGTTTGCCGTGAGAAGGCCCCGGGGGTTCGTGAACGCAGCCACCCTGTCTTTTGATAAGCGCTTCTCCAATAATTTCAGGGCGCGCATCGCCTATACCGCCGATCCCTATTCCTTCTCAAATATCGGGCTGATGTTTTCTACCAGGTTTCACAATTTTAATTTTTATCTTGCTGCGGACAATCTCCTGGATTATACCAACCTGGCAAAGGCGCACAACGCTTCGGTGCAGTTGGGTTTCCAGCTAATAATGAACAAACAATGAAAACCATAAAACTGCTGCTGTTTTTTCTCCTTGGATCCTTGGGAACTGTCAGCGCCCAATCCCTCAATGACTATAAATATGTACAGGTACCTGTAAAATACGAGTTCCTTTCCGAAGAGAATGAGTATCAACTGAACGCCCTCACTGCCTTCCTGTTTGAGAAGTATGGATTCCAGGTCATATATAAGGAGGAGGTTCCGGAAAATGTGGATTTCTGCAAAGTACTTTCAGCAAAGGTCGTGGATGACTCCGGCCTCTTCACCACAAAGCTGCAGGTGGAGCTTGAAAACTGCAAAGGAGAAACCGTATTTTTTACCGGCTTTGGTGAGAGCAGGGAAAAGAAATATAAGACGGCCTATCACGAAGCCCTGAGAGAGGCGTTCAAGTCCTTCGAAAATGTGAATTATGCATATTCCGGTAAAGAAGGAGCTGTAGAAAAAGTAAAGGTAGAAGAGGTCAAAGAGGTAGTGTCTTCCGAAGAGCCGGCTGCTGAAAAGCTGATCGCCGAGAAAGCACTGCCAAGCGTAGTTGAAGCCGAAAAGCCCAAAGACATCACCACTTTCAGGAATGGTACTACCGATTACACCTTGAAAAAAACACCTTCCGGATTTGTCCTATATAAAGGACAGGAGGAATCAAAGGAATTCGCGACTTTATTGAAATCGGGTGGCGGTACCAATTATATCTATTCCTCGAACCTTATCCAAGGCAATGCCTATTTCGATCCCTCAGGTAATCTGGTGGTGGAATATGTAGATGCGGCTACAGGGCAGCTGGTTTCGGTCCAGTACAAGCTGCAGGATTAATATCCGTATTTGTTTTTCCAGCGGTTTTTCAGGAACTCCCGTTGCTGCTGTTCCCGCTGGTTCCTTCCGGGCTGATACAAGGTGGTGTTGGAGATCTCCTTCGGAAGAAACTCTTCTTCGGTGAAGTTGTTCTCATAGTTGTGGGCATACTTATAGTCCTCGCCATACCCCAGGTCCTTCATCAGTTTAGTGGGCGCATTCCGAATGGCTAAGGGCACCGAAAGATTCCCTGTCCTTTTCACGAGCTGCAGGGCCTCGTTGATAGCCATATAGGAAGCATTGCTTTTGGGAGAGGTGGCCAGATAGATGGCGCACTGGCTGAGGATGATTCTCGCTTCGGGATGCCCGATGGTGGTGACCGCCTGAAAGGTATTGTTCGCCATGATAAGTGCCGTGGGATTGGCATTGCCAATATCCTCACTTGCCAGGATCAATAAACGCCGGGCTATGAATTTCACGTCTTCGCCTCCCTCTATCATTCGGGCCAGCCAGTAAACTGCGGCATTGGGATCACTCCCCCGAATGGATTTGATAAAGGCCGAGATGATATCGTAATGCTGTTCCCCCGTTTTATCATACAGCACCGTATTCTGCTGCACCTTCTTAAGGACCGACTCGTTGGTGATATCGATCACTTCGTCTTCTTCAGAAGTTATGAGCAGCTCGAATATATTCAGAAGCTTTCTGGCATCGCCCCCACTAATTCTCAGCAGGGCTTCTGTCTCCTTCAGATTTATTTTTCTGGAGGAAAGAAACGGGTCTTCCTTCATTGCCCTTTCCAGAAGAGCTATGAGATCTTCTTTGGAAAAGGGATTCAGCACATAGACCTGACACCGGGACAGGAGGGCGGGGATGACCTCGAAACTCGGATTTTCGGTGGTGGCACCAATCAGGGTGATCCAGCCTTTCTCAACGGCACCCAGAAGGGAGTCCTGCTGTGATTTACTGAATCGGTGGATCTCATCAATAAAAAGGATCGGATTTTTCGTGGTGAACAATCCTTCGCTCCGCTTGGCCTTCTCTATGACCTCCCGAACATCCTTCACACCGCTGCTGATGGCACTAAGAGTAAAGAAGGGCCGTTCAGACTCATTGGCAATAATATTTGCCAGGGTGGTTTTTCCAACCCCCGGAGGGCCCCAGAAGATGATGCTGGGCAGGATTCCCCGCTTTATCTGCTGCTGCAGGGCGCCCTGCTCTCCCACTAGGTGCTGCTGACTCAGGTAATCTTCAAGTTTCTGGGGTCTTAGGCGTTCTGCCAATGGCTTGTTCATCTGGCAAAATTAATAAATAGATGACAATATTACACCCCCGCTTAAATTGGGTGCTTTTTTGTAATATTATATTGTCAAACTGCAGGGAACTTGAAAAAACAGGAGCCATTTATTTTTACGCCGGGGGTCATAGGATATCCCTTGCTGTTCGTCCTGCTCATCTGGCTCGTCTTCTGGTTCGAGATCAGGTTCGGCTTCGACTTTAATAAGTTCGGAGTCTATCCCAGAACCCTTAAAGGGCTTAGAGGGATTCTCTTCTCGCCCTTCATCCACAGCAACATCAAACATCTTTTCAGCAATACCGTTCCCTTGCTGGTGCTTTCAACTGCCGTTTTTTATTTCTATCGGGAGATAAGCTGGCGACTTCTGATTATTGGCCTCCTCGCAACCGGGTTTATTACCTGGCTTATCGGAAGGCCTTCTTTCCACATAGGCGCCAGCGGGATCATCTATATGATGGCAGCCTTTCTTTTTTTCAAAGGAATCTTTTCAAAATACTACCGCCTTATCGCCCTCTCCCTTATCGTGGTCTTCCTATATGGGGGAATGCTCTGGTTTGTGACCCCCGTGGATCCTGAAATTTCCTGGGAAGGCCACCTCTCAGGACTGATCACCGGAGTGCTTCTTTCCCTGATCTTCAAAAAGAATATTGCGAAAAGCACTAAATTCGAATGGGAAAAGGAAACCTATAATGAGGAAGAGGATCCCTTCATGAGGCACTTCGATAAGGAGGGGAATTTCATTGAGAAACCGGAAGGGGAGGAAGACCAGGGGGAGGGTCCTGAATATATATATCATTATAAGGGGAAAGATCAAAGTCCCTGATAATCCTTTACAATTTATCCTCATTATTTTCCCTGGCAGAAATCTCGTTTTTAAGTGAGATCTTTATCTTCCGGCCAGCAAAGTTTTCTCGCCCTGCCAAGTCTCAATATAACAGTCATCATACCCATTATGAACAGGCTGCATAAACCTTCGGAAAGGGGTGAGTTATGGCCCTGCTGCCTGTTGAACCTCTGGTTAAGAGGGAGATGCTAAGGTGCTGGTGCAGGGATGCTTGGAAGAGTTAAATGCCGGATTTTCCTTAATCTCTTAGGCTGAAAATGAGGTTCAGACGGCTTTCTATCGTGTTTTTCTTCCAAAAACTGAAATTAGTCCTATTTAAATAATGTTAATGATTTCGACTTTATTCCTAAATATTGTTACTGCATCCCTGATATTTTTCAAACCCCTGCATTTGTATCATAATAAAAACATAAAATTTCAGTCGTTTCCGTATGGAATCAGAAGTTTTTGCAAAAAAGAGTTGGCAGGTTAACATTAAATTACCAAATTTGGCACTGGCTAATTCAAACAAATAATAAACATGAAAACAAAGTTTAGTGGAATACTAACGCTATTACTGGCGTTGGTGGTGCAAATTACCTTTGCGCAAGAACAAACGGTCTCGGGAACGGTGACCGATGATCAAGGAATACCGTTGCCCGGTGTTAACGTTTTAATTAAAGGTACCACTGTAGGTACCCAAACCGATTTTGATGGAAATTATTCCATCGACGCTGAGCAGGGCGATGTGCTGGTATTTTCCTATCTGGGATTTGCCGTAGTTGAGCACACTGTAGGGAACATTGATACCATTAATGTTCAAATGGAACCGGATGCTGCTGTCCTGGAAGAGGTAGTCGTTACCGCTCTGGGTATTAAGCGTAAG
>CBFGYW010000197.1:0-4126 GCA_965653085.1 uncultured Salinimicrobium sp. | reverse complement strand
AATGATGGGTACCCCACATGCTGCGGCTTCAAACAATCTCACACTTGGGGAGTAGCCGGCTTTTATCATGTCCCGCCGAGTGACGTTCAGGGTGTACTGCTGCGAGTTATAGAAATGACGATGTTCTGCCGGTGGCAGGTGTTCAATTCGTTCCACATTTGCGGGCCAGCTTATTCGCGAAGGATATTGCGGACCAGCCACTACAAATCTTCCATCAGAGAAAGCTTGTGCCGGCGCTACCAGCAGTTCATTCAGTGTTGGCTGCCTGTCATCGCTATAGGTGCCCAGGTAACCCAGCTGCCACTTCTTTTCCGCAGGTTCTGGATAGTAACTGCCAGAATCAACAGAACAGTAGAGCGCCCTCGCCCTAGGAGTTCCAAAGTGCTGCTCCAAATGGTTTAGAATAGGACCTCCCGTGAAAGAGAAATAAAGGTCATATTTCTTTATCACCTCCGGATCTAGGTACTCGAAATCCTGCCGCTCCATCTTAGCCAGGGTGACAGGGGTATCAATGTCATAAAATGCGGTTATCCCCTTCGCCGTTTTCAAAACCCATTTTGCCACCTCTACGCCCTGGGGAACATAGGAACCTATTATTACCACATCGGCTTCAGAAACTTCCGTAGGATACTGCTGCTGCAGTTCTTTCAAGGAAGTATAGAGTCCGAGGCTGCAGAAATCTGGTTGTTCGAGGTCGCGGTTGCTGGCATAATATGGAACATCCTTCTCCAGGAAAAGGATATCGTGACCCAGAGCTGAAAGTTCCTTCAGCAGGGCCCTGTATGTGGTGGCGTGGCCATTCCCCCAGGAGGAGGTGATTGAGAGGCCTAGAACTACAAATCTCATTGGTTTAGGTTTTCAACGGGTTTAGGTTCTTTTCTGAAGGTTTCCTCGATCAGACTCTGAAGCAGATCTGCCCTATGGCCGTAGGTATGGGCGGAACGGACTTTTTTATAAGCTCCCATGCCTATTTCCCGTGCCCTTTCAGGAGTAAGTTCTGACAGAAGTTTATCTACTTCTTCGCCATTCTTAACTACAAGGATTTCTGATCCCGGTTCAAAGAAATATTCGATCCCTTCCCAGTGGTCGGTGATGATACACGCACCCGCTCCGGCTGCCTCAAAAACACGGGTGGCAGGGGAGTATCCGTACTTAGCCATACTGTCCCGACTGATATTAAGTACTGCCATTGGGGTACAGTTAAAGGCGTTGTGTTCATTGGTATATACGTGTCCCAGGTACTTTATGTTAGGAGGCAGGGGTTTATCGCCCCAGCCACTTCCGCCCAGAAGAAACCTTTTGTCAGTATGCATTTCGGCAGGCCTGATAAAGAATTCCTCCACTCGCTCTTCCCGGTCTGGCAGTCTGTTTCCAAGGAAGGCGATGCAGCCCTGGAATTTATCTTCTGCCTCTACAGGAAAATGAGTGTCGAGGTCGAGGGCGTTATAAATGGGTACACATTTTCTGGCCCCATTCCTTTTATATGCCGCTATCACAGGTTCTCCGCCTCCATAGGTAAGTACCAGATCATATTTAGGGATGAGATCATTAAATGGGTCCTGGGGGTCCTGTTCTATCCGATCAAGGGTTGCAGGAGCATCGACATCCCAGAAGATGACGATCTTATTGTCCTTCTTCAGGGCCGCTACTTCCCTTTCCAGAAATTCATCAAAGGCTCCCACACCACTGGCTTTGATAATTACATCCGCCTCGGAAGCCTGCTTCAGGAGGTTCCTGAGTATTTCCTCATCCTTCTCATAGACCACTACTCTGCAATAATCGGGATCCTCAAGATCGCGGTGCTGCTGGCGCTCGTAAATATCGGGTTCATAAAAAATTACCTCATGCCCCATTCGGTTCAGAGCCTTTACTATTCCGCGATAATAGGTGGCGGCGCCGTTCCAGTAAGCGGAGACGATGCTGGAGCCAAAAAAAAGCTATTTTCATAATGTTTAATTTATAGACACGAATTCAGGAATTCAGCTTGTTTTTATTTATTCGTGGCTAATCCATTGTTCAGGTTCTGTCTCTTAAGCTTGGACTACAAACATTTAACTTCTCGCTGGCAGCGGAAACAGTCTCTCATCGGTAATACCCAGCTCATTCAAGATCTCCTCCAGCTGATCCACCCTGTGGGCGCAGGTGTGGTTTTCCAAAATCGTCCTTCTTCCATTTTGGGAGAGGCTTTGCGCCAGCTGTGCGCTCTTCAGCACTTCGGCAAGTTTATAGCCCATATCATTTCCATCTTTGGCAATCAGATAATCTTCTCCGGGACTGAAAAGGTTTTCTGCATCCTCCCAGGGGGAGCAGACAAGAGGAATTCCGCAGGACAGTGCTTCAAAAGGACGAATGGTCGGAATTCCCGGAAGCATCTCTACATATGGCTTCCTTGGAACATGTACCGTGACCTTATACTTTGAAAACACCTCCGGCACCTTGTAGTTGGGCAGCCAACCTCCGTACTCGATCCCAGCGTCTGCAAGGGCTTCGAGTGCCTCCTTAGGATAACGTACTCCGAAAACTTTGGCTTTCAGTTTTAGTTCCTTTACAGGTTTAATAAGAAATTCCATCAGTTCGGCCGTACGCTCCCCATCGCCCCAGTTGCCAATCCATACCAGATCTCCCTCCTTTTCCTCATCCCTGTCCGGAGTGAAGAAGTCAGCATCTGCGGCCTCGTGCCAGGTCCAAACGTTCCTGAACCAGGAGTTCTGCTGATAGATCTTCCTTATCACCTCCCCGAAAACCAGGGCTCCGTCGTAGTTGCTGAAGTTGTACTTGTTCATACTTTCAGCATCAGAAACGGCGCGGTGATGGGTATCGTGGAACAGCAGTTTAAAATTGTAGTTCTTTTTGATCATCCCCAGTTCCGCTACGAATTCCGGCTCATTCCATTCATGAACGAGCACAAGGTCAGCATCAGCAAAGATCCTTTCGTTGTTGAGGCGTTTGTGAGGATTGTAGAACTGCGGATTCAAAGAAGGGTAGTACTGCCGAAACTCGTCCAGTTTCTCTGCCCCGTGATCCTTCAGCAGGTTCTGCAGGCTCCATCCCCCTTCGGGTTCATATACATCCACATCGTGGCCCCGTTTCTGAAGTTCCTTGACAATACCCCTAAGGAAATGGCCGTTCCCGTGGTTCCAATCGGAATAGAGGGAATGATAGAACATTACAATTTTCATAGGTTAAGCGGCTTTGGTTTTGGTTTTCTTCTGAATACTTGCCTTATACATCTCGAAATAAGCTTCACCCATTTTTTCGGTAGAATATAGCTGGGACCTGTTGATGGCTTTATCTGAAAAAGTCTTTCTGAGGGCTTCATCTTCTATCAGCTTCATTATTTGCGTCTTCGCCTCCTCGCGGTCCTGCGGGTTGAAAAATAGGGCAGAATCCCCCCAGATCTCCTGCAGGGTCTCAATTCTGCTGAGGGCAAGGGCACAGCCTGCTTCCGCAGCTTCCAAAATGGCAAGTCCGAAAGGTTCATATTTGGTCGGACTTACAAAAATGGCACTTCGCTGTATCCATTCCCGCATCTCTGCTTCAGAAAGGCTTCCCAGGAAGTTGACATTTTCGATTTCCATTGTTTTCCCTGTGGAAGGGTTGATGTTGTTTCCGGCAATATACACGGGCCAAGGTAGCTCTTTGGCCACCCTCGAGAGCAGCATCAGATTTTTTCCCTCATCCCAGATGCGGCCGATGCAGAAGATGATGTTTTTCTTCTCCTGCTTCTCCGGAAAATTCAGGTCTCTACCATTATAGATGACCTTGGATTCGGTAGTAAAGCCGTGTGTCGCTTTTGCCTTTTCAAGAATGGCTTTAGAAGGACTTACAACCAGATCAGAGCACTGCAGCGAATTCTTCACCGTTTCAACGTACTGCTGCCAATGGGCCGGAACAGCCGTTCCTTTCACCGCCTGCCACCAGGTGGAGACACAGGAATGAAAGACCGAGATAGTTGGACATTCCCAGTCGCCGCAAATTTGGGCGTAGTTGTTGAGGTGTACCAGGTCTGGCATTATTGTGTGATAGATGCAGTTGATCCATTTTCTGGCCTTTTCTACATCATCCCAGGGGTCCTGCATCCATTCGAGTTTATAATCACTTTTGTACAGCAGCACATTCGATAGCT
>CBFGYW010000196.1:0-4128 GCA_965653085.1 uncultured Salinimicrobium sp. | reverse complement strand
CAGGCCGTAGTCTGTCTGCCCGCTTGTAAACCAGCCAACCCTTTCGTCGAAGTACCTGCGCTTCATAGGTACCTTCGGAAGAAGGATCATCGAGTTGCTCATCTTAACCGAGATGGATGCAGTACTGGCATTGGATGGTGGCTCCCCTGCGTTGTAGGTTTTTACGTGACGAACCTCGATGTTTTCAGGATAACTGCGGATGGTATCGATGTAGGAACGCTTAGCATCAAGACGGGAGATCTTGTAGTTTTTTCTGCTTCTCTCCGGGAATCCGATGGCCTGAACGTCATCTTCAAAAAGATCGGTAACCTTAATAACAGTAGCATTATTTACCGAATCCTTGTGGTAAGCCTGCACGTCGAAAGCGTAAAGGATAGGTTCGAAATTCGAATTTACCACCGCCTCGTGGATAGGTAGTGAATCGGCCGCGTGAACATCATGAGATACCACCCTTAGAAGAACCTTGTCATTCTTCTTTTCCCAGCGAAGAACCTGGGTATTCTGTTTTCCTCCTCCGAATCCAATGCCCGAAGCAGTCTGAGCGATACGAGTCACCATCAGCATCTCCCTGTTGAAAAGGCTGTCTGGGATCTCGTAGAAGTAGTCATTCTTTACCTGGTGTACTGTGAAAAGACCCCGATCGGATTTGGCCTCCTTGGTAATCACCTTGGAATATGCCTTCACCCCATCTTTAGAGTCATCAGCCTTGGCTTTTTCGGCCGTAGGCTTGGCTTTTTCCGGCTGAAAGACACCACAGCTGGATACCGAGACTGCAAGGAAGGCTATGCAGAGCCGGGAAAGTAAACGGTTGTTCATTAAATTTAAGTTTAAGTTAAAAAATGCCCAATGTATAAAAACAATTCTGCGGTACCTAACCTAAAACTGTTAAATATAAGGGGTTGCGGGATCGCAGCTGTTGGACCCTAAATCTTAAAAAAGGTTTAAAATGTTCTCAGAAAAAGAAAGGACGCCCATGTGGGCGTCCCTAAAATGATGATAAAGTTTTAAAATTCTTATTCAAACCACTTCTCAACCTCCTCCAGCTGAAGTGCTGCCACCGGAAGCTTGTTCTTCTTCCGCAGGCCGTTGAGTTTCTGATGCACCTGCGTTGCCTTGTCCTCTTTCAGTTTTGTGATGGTCTGGTATTCGTGCATCACCGTATCCACCCACTCCTGTGGAACTCCGAGTTTAATGAAATCCTCAGGTTTTGGGGCAATGCTCTTCTTCTCAGGTTTCATCTGTGGGAAGAACAACACCTCCTGTATGGATTGGTTGTTGGTAAGGAACATGATCAGGCGGTCCATCCCAATTCCCAGTCCCGATGTTGGTGGCATTCCGTATTCCAGGGCTCTCAGGAAGTCATAATCGATGAACATGGCCTCATCGTCTCCCTTATCTGCCAGTTTCAGCTGCTCCTCGAAGCGCTCCCGCTGGTCTATAGGGTCATTTAATTCAGAATAGGCATTGGCTACCTCTTTTCCACAGATCATCAGCTCAAAGCGCTCTGTAAGCTCCGGATTGTCCCGGTGCTCCTTGCATAGCGGACTCATCTCCTTCGGATAATCGGTGATGAAGGTGGGCTGGATGAAATTGCCCTCGCACTTCTCTCCGAAGATCTCGTCGATAAGTTTTCCTTTCCCCATGGTATCATCCACATCTATGCCCATCCCTTTGGCAGCCTCAAAAAGTTCTTTCTCAGTCTTTCCGGTGATGTCAAAGCCAGTGAATTGCTTGATGGCATCGGTCATGGTGACCCTTGCGTAGGGCGCTTTAAAATCAACCTCGTGTTTTCCGAAGGTGGCCTGTGTGGAACCGTTCACCTGCTGGGCGCAATACTCCAGAAGGTTCTCGGTGAATTCCATCATCCAGTTGTAATCCTTATACGCCACGTAGATTTCCATGGCCGTGAACTCAGGGTTATGGGTCCTGTCCATCCCTTCATTCCTGAAGTTCTTGGAGAACTCATACACTCCGTCAAAGCCTCCCACGATAAGCCTTTTCAGATATAGTTCATTGGCGATCCGCAGATAGAGCGGAATGTCCAAAGCGTTGTGATGTGTTATAAAAGGCCGTGCAGCTGCCCCTCCGGGGATGGACTGCAGTACAGGCGTTTCCACCTCAAAATAGCCCCGCTCGTTGAAGAAATTCCTCATCGCGTTGAACAATCTGGTACGTTTCACGAATATCTCCTTCACCTTCGGATTCACCACCAGGTCGGCATAGCGCTGCCTGTAGCGAAGTTCAGGATCGTTGAATTCGTCAAATGTATTCCCATCCTTATCGGTTTTAGGCAGGGGCAGGGGCTTCAGGGCTTTGCTCAGCAGCTTGAAATTTTTCACCATCACGGTTCTTTCGCCTACCATTGTTTTGAAGAGTTCTCCTTCAATTCCGATGAAATCCCCTATATCTAGAAGCTTTTTATAAACATCATTGTACTTGCTCTTATCATCTCCCGTACAGATCTCGTCCCTGTTGAAATAGACCTGGATCCTTCCGGTGGAATCCTGGATCTCAGCAAAAGATGCCTTCCCCTGTATCCTTCTCGACATCAGCCTTCCCGCGATCACCACCTTCTTTCCTTCCTCGAAATTCTCCTTTATGGCGCTGGCAGTATGATCTACCGGAAACAAAGCTGCCGGATAGGGATTAATGTTGAGTTTTCGCAGCGATTCAAGTTTCTCCCTGCGGATAATTTCCTGTTCAGATAAGGCCATAATTGTATTTTGAATTTTCGAACTGCAAAGATACAGACTCTGCCGCAACCAATCAATTGTTTTTTAGGCCCAGGCCCGGGCTGAAGTTCCTTCCGAAATTGATATATTTGTAGCAGACTATGAGTTTCTGGAGAGTTATACTTGCCATCCTGTTTCCCCCGTTAGCGGTAATAGACCGGGGCTGTGGCTCCATTATCATTGTGCTGCTCCTTACCCTCTGCGGCTGGGTGCCCGGGGTGATAGCAGCACTGATAATCCTGAACAAGAACAGATAGGGACTTTTTGAAGGTCGAACGCAATTTCTAAGACATTGAACAGAATCGTACATTTCCAGGATCTGGGAATCAGGGATTATAAGGATACCTGGGATTTTCAGGAAGGCCTTTTTAAGGAAATCCTGGAACAGAAGACTAGGAACCGAAGGGAGGAGCTTTCCGAAGAAACTTCCAATTACCTCCTGTTTGTGGAACATCCGCACGTATACACCCTTGGAAAGAGTGGCGATATTTCCAACCTGCTCATCAATGAGGCCCAGCTGCAGCAGAAGAATGCCAGCTTTTATAAAATTGACAGGGGCGGGGACATCACCTACCACGGCCCGGGCCAGATCGTGGGCTATCCCATCCTTGACCTCGAGAATTTCTTTACCGATATCCATAAATACCTGCGCCTTCTTGAGGAGATGGTGATTCTCACCCTCGCTGAATACGGTATCAGGTCGGGCAGGAGCGAAGGCGAAACGGGAGTATGGCTTGATGCCGGCACCCCTTTCGCCCGAAAGATCTGCGCCATGGGAGTACGCGCGAGCCGGTGGGTCACCATGCACGGTTTTGCCTTCAACGTGAATTCAGACCTTGGCTACTTCGACAATATCATCCCCTGCGGGATCAAAGGCAAGGCCGTAACTTCTCTGCACGTAGAACTTGGAGTTAACCGGATTCCTGATGCCGAGGTCAAGGAAAAGCTGAAAAAACATTTCTGTGCCCTGTTCGGGGCCGAATTGACCTAAATCCAATTCCTAACCAATTCCAATTTCAGCATCCTGTCGTAGCTGCCGGGAGCGCGTTTGGTTCCTGCCTTTTTCGCATCATATAGGGGTCATATACGAGTCATATAGGAGTCATATAGGAGTTATATAGGAGTTATATAGGGGTTTGACTCCTATATGACTGCCATATGACTCTTAAATATCCCTTATGTAATTGGGAGTGGGTACCCATCAGTTATGGTGGTACACAATTGGATTAGTGGTGCGCGAATGTCTGGTAATAAAGATTTTTCCGGAAAAAGTTACCTTCCCAGCTCGTAAAGCAGCACGCTGTCCTCGTCCCCCATAACCGTAAGCTCCAGATTGGCATCCCCGTCGGCGTTGCCGAGGTCGATCGAGGCGAGGTCGACCTCGAACTCGGCTTTG
>CBFGYW010000195.1:0-4133 GCA_965653085.1 uncultured Salinimicrobium sp. | reverse complement strand
CCCTGCCCTTTCTTTTCTCTTCCGTGAAAAACGGGAGGAGCTGGAGCTGCAGATCAGTATGCTCAACGACCGGGGCACCAGGCACTTTTTCTACAACAGCCTGATGTTATACCACGGAATTGAAGATGAGCTGGTGGAGGAAGCAAAGCAGTTGCTGCTGGAGGTACGGGAGGAAGAGCCTTCAGAAGCGGAAACTCTGCTGAATGCGGAGGAGTTCAGGGACCTGGCAGAAAGGGAATTCGAGTATTTCAGGGGGCAGGACGAAGATTTCAGTTCGAAGATCCACATCAGGGACGATGTAAATATCCTGATGGTTTCACAGGGGGAATTATATATACCCGACGATTACCAGATGGATTCAGCTGCTTCCAGGGCCCTTATTCAGCACGAGGTGGGCACACATATCCTCACTTACTATAACGGCCTTCAGCAGCCCCTGAAACAGCTATCCACCGGCCTTACGGATTACGACACGCTGCAGGAAGGACTGGCGGTACTTGCAGAATATCTCGTAGGCGGCCTTTCTGCCAACAGGATGAGGACCCTGGCAGGACGGGTCGTCGCTGCTTCGGCAAGAGTAGAAGGAAAAGGTTTTAAAGAAATATTCGACCTGCTGCACAGGCAGAATGACTTCTCCCCTGCCAGGGCTTTTGACATAACCTCCCGAATCCTTCAGGGAGGGGGATTTATAAAGGACATCATCTACTTGCAGGGGGTGGTGGCTTTAAAGAAGTACCTGGAAGAGGGTGGAGAGCTGGAGCCCCTGCTCATCGGGAAATTCGCATTGAAGCACCTGCCCGTAATAAATGAACTAATGGAACGGAAGGTTCTGAAAAAGAACAGCATCCTTCCGCGCTACCTCAATACAGAAGAAACAAACGAAAGATTATATAAAATTAGAAATGGCTTGCCCCTTTCACAAATGATAAGCGCATGAAAATATGTTTTGTTATCAATAGCATCCAGACCGAGACGGTGGGTACTACAGTTTTTATTATGCATGAGGCGCGAAAGCGCAAACATGAGGTTTACGTAATGGAAGTCGGGGATTTTTCCTTTACCCATAATGAGCCCCTGAGCATCCACAGCACGTATATTCCCAAGGCTATGGAGCCGAAGGATCCTTATGAATTCCTGGAAATCCTTCAGAGTGATAAGGCCAAAACCCTGAAGATCGTCGCCACCGATCTGGATGTGCTTTTCATCAGGAACAATCCCACCGAAGAAGGCAGTGGCAGGCAGTGGGCCGAACAGGCGGGGGTCGCCTTCGGAAGGATGATGCAGCAGGAAGGGGTGCTGGTGCTGAACGATGCCTATGCCCTATCCCACGCCTTTATCGACAAACTGTATTTCGAGGAACTTCCCTCCATTATAAAACCCCCATCCATCATCACCCGCAAGAAAGATGAAATCCTCGACTTCTTTGAGAAAAAGAAGAACAGGATGATCCTGAAGCCCCTGGAAGGCTCAGGGGGAAGGGATGTTTATTTCATCGACAAGAATGAGAAGAACCTAAACCAGATCATCACCAATCTTTCGGAACAGGGCTATATCATAGCCCAGGAATATCTTCCGGCGGTAAAAGAGGGGGATGTGAGGGTGCTGCTGATGAATGGGCGCGTACTGGAAAAGGATGGGCAGTACGGCATCATCAGAAGGGTTGCCGGCAAGGGGGAATTCCGCAGCAATTTCTCGCAGGGAGCCACTGCTGAAGGCAGCCCCCTGACGGAAGAGATGCAGAAAATAGTAGATATCACCGCACCTAAATTGATTCGGGACGGACTTTTCTTCGTGGGGCTGGACATTGTGAAAGATAAGCTTATAGAAATCAACGTCCTAAGCCCAGGGGGAATCGACAGGTTCGATGATATTGGCCTGCCCAGCTTCACCGATGTAATTATGGAATCCATAGAAAAGAAACTGGAATACAAGAAGCTTTACGCCGGAAAGATAGAAAACAAAGTACTGGCAACGATGGCCTAGGCAGTATTTCAGCCCTTAGCTTCCACTAAAATTTAATAAATGAAAGAAGTTCCAAGAATTATAGGAAAATACGAAGGAGATCAACCGGGCCCCCTGCTGCTGGTAACTGCCGGCGTGCACGGGAATGAGCCCAGCGGCGTGAAAGCCCTTCAGAAAATATTCGACCTGCTGGAGGAACAGCAGCCTTCAATGAAAGGAACCTTCCTCGGCCTCTCGGGAAACCGGAAAGCCCTGGAGCTGGGAAAGCGGTTTATCGATGAGGACCTGAACCGCACCTGGACCGAAAAGAACTTCAGCAAGGAAGAGCCGGAAAGCCACGAGCAGCGGGAGATGTGGGAGATAATTGATGTTTTGAAGGATTATTTAAAGGATTCCTATCCGGTCCGTTATTTTGTGGACTGCCATACTACCTCTTCCGACAGCCTTCCGTATATCTCGGTTCAGGAGGTGGGAAAGAATGACGCATTTGCCCACCGGTTTCCTGTAAACATAGTCCGCGGTTTCAGTGACATTGTTGATGGATCCATCGACAAGTATTTCAGCAGGACGGGAATGACGGGCTTCACCTTTGAAGCAGGGCAGCACGATTCTGAGACTTCTCAGGCGAACCACGAAGCCCTGATCTGGCTGGCCCTGAAGGAAGCCAATGAGCTTGATACCTCAGCGGTGCCACGCTTTGCTGAAGCTGTAAAAGTGTTTGATGATGACAAGGCAAAAGGGCAGACCACCTATAATATCCTCTACCGGCACGGGATAGAGAATATTGAAAAATTCTCCATGGAGCCCGGATTTCAGAATTTCGAGAAAATCGAAAAAGGACAGCTTCTGGCTGTACAGGATGGCATACAGGTGAAGAGTACCTGGGATGCTACCATTTTTATGCCGCTATACCAGGCCCAGGGGAACGACGGATTTTTCGTGATCGAGGAGGTATAGTTCTGCCTACACCTCCTTCAGATACCTATTCCTTAACGATTCCCAGCACCTCCCCGGTCCTGCAGTTAATGCGAAGCAATTCCCCTTTCTGGACGCCGTACTTTCCTTCGGGAACACTGTAATCCCCTCTTCCGGTGCCAAAGGCCCTCTCCATCCTTATTTGAGTTCCGTCAACAGGATCTGTCATCGGACTCAGACAGGAATTACCCAAAGTAGTTCCCGCCGGAGCGGTAAAGGCAGCAGTGATACCTTCGGCAGGTCGTAAAATAGCTCTCTCGGAGATGGTGCCGCTGTTAATGCTTCCGCAACCCAGAACAATACCCAGAGCAAGTATTGCCACTATTGAAGTAAATTTATTGCGCATAATATAGCTTTTTAAGAAAGCTAAGGTAAATGAAAAACTTTAGAAATATTATGCGTGCAGCTGAAATTATTCGGAATAGGCGATCGTTGAGAGCAGGGCATTCTCTGCCTGCCGCGAATCCAGACGAGTATGCTGCACCACCACTGGAATGTCTGACTCTATCACGCAGGCATAGTCTGTACCTACCGGCACCGGTTCGGGGTCTTTGAGGTCATTAAACCGCAGGTGTTTAGTCCTTTGCGCCCCCACCGTCACCTTATAAGGCCCCACAGGGTCCTTGTCTGAAAAGAAAATGGTGAGCTCCACGTGAGCCTCCTCGCCGGAAGTATTCAGAATACAGGCGGTCTCGTGGCTTGTGAATTCCGGTTCCTTTCCTGTTCCGTAAGGCGGAATATAACCTTCAGCAATTATCCAAGTTTTTTTTCCAATTGTTCTCATAATCTGAATTTTAAGTCTTACTGTTGATTTCGATCAGCAATCCCTGGTCCGGCTCCAGCTCTATTTCTCCAGATATCTCCTCCCCTTCCCGCTCCCGATGGGTTGAAATTCGAATTACCCCCCGCATTCCTTCCTCGGCCGAATGAAAAGTTCCCTGTTCACTGCTCAGGTTCAGCGCCACCAGAAATTCGTTCTCCTTATGTATCCTACGATAGCACAATAGGTCTCCTTCCGTATAGACGGGAAGGTAATCACCCACCTGCAACACTTTATTGCTGTTCCTGAAGGCGATAAGCCGCTTGTAGAAATTGTACATGCTCTCCGAATCTGACTTCTGTACCTCTACATTTACCTGGTCAAAATCCTTTGACAGCGGAAGCCAGGGCTCCCCGTTGGTGAATCCTGCTTTTTC
>CBFGYW010000194.1:0-4140 GCA_965653085.1 uncultured Salinimicrobium sp. | reverse complement strand
GCCCTGCCCTTAGCGGCGGAACAGCAGAAAGGGGCTTTGCTCGCGCTGAATGAGGGAGCCGTGGAATACGTCGCCTTTATCCAGCTGCTGGACGAGGTGGTGCAGGTGGAGCTGAATGCTCTGGATGCCCTTGAAAACTATCTGCAGGCTTTGGCCGAACTTCAATTTTTTCTCAACATTAAATCAAACTAAAATGAACAAAGCATATAAAATTTCATTCCGCATACTATTATTCTCCTCCTTTTTGATCCTGGGGTCCTGTAACAATAGCGCTGAACCAGCGGAAGGGGCAGCAAAGGAAGAAGGGCATGAAGAGGCTGAAGGCGAACACGCTGAAGTTAAGGAAGCCATGCTTTCCCAGCAGCAGTACGAGGCTTTGGGAATGCAGATCGATTCCCTTCAGCAGCGAAATATGTCAGGTTTTGTGGAGGCTAATGGGCAACTGGAAGTCCCACCCCAGAATGAGGCAGCAGTTACCGCAGTGGTCGGGGCCAATGTGGCCGAGATCCTGGTCATTGAAGGGGAGCAGGTGAAGCAGGGGCAGGTGCTTGCCTATATCTCCCATCCTGACCTGGTGCAGGTACAGACAGAATTTCTGAATGCTAATAATAACCTGGCGCTTCAGGACAAAGAATTTGCCCGTCAGAAAAAACTGTACGAAGCTGGGGTAGGCTCGGGAGAAACTTTTCAAAGGGCTGAAGCCGAACTGAGCAATGCCAAGGGCAAGGTACAGGGTTTGCGCTCACAGCTCAGGTTGCTTAATTTGAACCCGGAGCGGATTCTTCAGGGAAATAGTGCCCAAAGAATTCCAGTGACAAGTCCCATTTCCGGGGCAGTTCAGATGATCAATGTGAAAACAGGTCAATACGCCCAGGCGCAGACGCCGATGTTCGAGATCGTCAACACAGAACACGTGCACGCCGACCTGATGGTCTTCGAAAAAGATGTGGCCAAGGTGGAAAAAGGACAGCAGGTGAAATTTACCGTGGAATCCAGGCCGGGTACGGATTTAACGGCAGAGATAATTTCAGTGGGAAAATCCTTTGAACAGGATCCCAAAGCTCTGCACGTACACGCAGAAATAGAGAACAAGCCCGAAAACCTGATCCCCGGGATGTATGTGAGGGGCAGGATACTCATTGATAGCACCCAGACCACCGCTCTTCCCGAGAGTGCTATAGCAAAAGAAGGGGATACCTTCTTCGCCTTTACTGCCGAGAGAGAAGGCGAGGGCTGGAGCTTTAAACCCGTAGAAGTCATTCCTGGAGCTACAACAGGTGAATGGACCGCGGTGCAATTCTTATCGGAAATGGAACCTGGCATTCAGTTCGCCTATAACAACGCCTACTATCTGATGGCGCAGATGAACAAGGGAGAAGGGGGGCATGAACATTAACATCACCAGCAAGCAACCATATGAACGAAATAGAAAAATTCCTGGAACAGAGAAATGTGCGGCCTACGGCCATGCGCCTTCTGGTATACAAATTTCTGGCGAAGAAAGAAGTTGCCGTCACCCTGGCCGATATAGAACAGGCTTTTGAGAAGTCAGACCGGACCACCTTGTACCGCACTATAAAAACATTTGAGGAAAATGCGCTGGTACATCAGATAGAAGACGGCACTGGGGTAGCAAAATACGCCCTCTGTGTCGAGGGCTGTAATTGTGAGGTAGATACCGACCTGCACCTCCATTTCCACTGCAGCAGCTGCGGGGAAACGCAATGCCTTACTGAAAGAAAAATTCCCCATATCAATCTTCCTTCTGGGTTTACAGCAAATGATGTAAACCTGGTAGTAAAAGGAACTTGCAGTAAGTGCAATGGGGTATGAGACATACATATAAAATTTTTTTTAAGAGCCTGGGGAACCAGGCTTTTTTAATTTCCTATTCTTCTGGATCAGGATCAACAGGCAAAAATGCACTTCCATTGCAGGATTATAAAGGTTAAATTTGTTTAAGTAATTATATCTGTGGCACTTGGGTTTGTAAGTGGGTCGCATTGTAGAACTATTTTGAATGAAAAAATCAGATTTCACCATCACGAAAATGGACTGCCCTTCGGAGGAGCAGATGATCCGTATGAAGCTCGAGAAATTCGAGCAGATAAAATACCTCGACTTCGATATTCCGAGAAGGAAGTTATCGGTATATCACGAAGAGGAGGTGAATCCCATTGATAAGGCACTCGATAGTCTGAACTTCAATTCCAGACTCGATGCCACCACCGACGATGCCAGCCTCCCTGAAAAGGATGCGGTCCAGAAGAAGATCCTCTGGTGGGTGCTGGGAATTAATTTTGGTTTCTTCCTAATAGAAATGACTACAGGATGGATCTCGCATTCCATGGGCCTCATTGCTGATTCCCTGGATATGCTGGCGGATTCCATTGTTTATGCCTTAAGTCTCTTCGCAGTGGGAGGGACCATTGCACGAAAGAACAAGGTGGCCAGGGCCAGTGGTTACTTCCAGATGGGACTGGCCATCCTCGGTTTTGCAGAGGTCTTGCGCAGATTTCTGACGGATACCGAAATGCCGATTTTCGGTTGGATGATCATCATCTCCATTCTTGCCCTGGCGGGAAATATTATATCCCTCTGGTTGATTAACAAAGCAAAAAGCTCAGAGTCCCACATGCAGGCCAGTGCGATCTTCACCTCCAATGATATCATTGTCAACAGCGGAGTGATCCTGGCGGGAGTGCTGGTGTATTTCCTGGACAGCAAATGGCCGGACCTTATAATTGGGGCCATCGTTTTCAGCTTTGTATTAAAAGGAGCGATCAGGATTCTGAAACTTTCCAAAGACTGAGTAGGATCCTGAATTAAGTGGAGGGGTCCCTTGGAAAAATTCAGGCATAATTTTATAAAAAATGAATTATGAAAAAAGAAAAGAAGCATACCAATAAAGACCTCGAAGACATGACCATCACTTCTCCGAGAACGGCAGAAGAGCCAGGGCCCAAACCAAAGGCGGGAGAAGAAAAGGCCAAGGCGGAACCTGAAGCCGCACACGAGCACGACGAGGAAGAGGCTTCCTATATTCCGACCATTGTTAGTCTGGTATTGTTATTGGCAGGGATTGCCCTCGATGTTTTTGAGGTCGAATGGTTCAGCGGTTATATCCGTCTTGCTCTCTTCGGAGTTTCTTACCTTTTGGTGGGAAGCAAAGTGGTAAAACATGCGGTCACTAACATTGCTAAGGGAAATATCTTCAACGAATTCTTCCTGATGAGCATCGCCACCCTTGGGGCATTTTATATCGGGGAATATGCAGAAGGCGTTGCAGTAATGTTGTTCTACGTGATCGGGGAACATTTTCAGGAAGCAGCAGTTGCCCGTTCCCGTCGCTCCATAAAAGCCCTGATAGATAACCGTCCCGAAGAGGTCAGCCTGCTGAGAAACGGGCAGGTTGTAATCGTGGACCCAAAGGAGGTGAAGATCGGGGATGTCATTCAAATCAAACCGGGAGAAAAGGTAGCCCTTGACGGGGAGATCCTCAGCGAAGGCTCCTCCTTCAACACCGCCGCCCTCACGGGAGAATCTAAACCTGACACCAAATATACAGGCGAGACCGTTCTTGCCGGAATGATCAATCTGGATAAACTGGTGGAACTCAAGGTTACCTCTGGCTACGAGGACAGTGCCCTCTCCAAGATCCTGAAGCTGGTGGAAGAAGCCAGTGGCAGGAAGGCAAAGACTCAGCAGTTCATCACCCGTTTCGCAAAGATATATACCCCCATTGTGGTCTTCCTGGCTCTGGGCCTGGCCCTGCTGCCTTATTTCTTTGTGGAGACCTATGTTTTTGAGGAATGGCTCTATCGGGCGCTGGTGTTTCTGGTGATCTCCTGTCCCTGTGCCCTTGTAATCTCCATTCCCCTGGGCTATTTCGGAGGAATAGGTGCTGCTTCCAGAAATGGTTTGCTGTTCAAGGGATCCAATTTTCTGGACCTGATTACGGAAGTGAATACGGTGGTCATGGATAAAACAGGAACCCTGACAGAGGGGGTTTTTAAAGTCCAGGAGGTAAAGGCGGAGACCATGCCTCAAGAGCGATTTTTAGCCCTTACAGCGGCTCTCGAGAGTAAATCTACCCATCCCATCGCCTCGGCGGTGGTAGCGCATTCCGGAGAATCCTAT
>CBFGYW010000193.1:0-4141 GCA_965653085.1 uncultured Salinimicrobium sp. | reverse complement strand
GATGGCATAGACACTTCGCATATACCAACCGACCTGCTCCAGGTTCTCGCACAACATTTTCACGATTGCCGTAGCCCAGCTTCCTCCACCTACGACGGCAAATTTTGGTTGATCCTCCATAATTGTATTCTCTGCATCAAAAATAAGGAAAATTAAAGGTTTCTGAAATCCCGCACCCGGGAAATAGAAACCTCCCCGGGAATTGGGGGAAAAGTTCATCCCTCCTGAACATTTAACAGAAATTCCGGGTGTGGGACGCACGAAAGAAGCTTCTTCGGCGTTATTATTAGGGAAGATTAAATTCCAATTTTGGATTTATTCTTTTTTTGGTTGGTTATTTTAGTTAGTGATTGCCTTCGGAGGATTCCTTCGGAGGCAATTCTTTTTGCGGTAAAAACTAACAAAATATTAGCAACAAGGTTTTGGAAAGATTGTAAATTGAGATGACAATCTGAAGAATGATGGCAGAATTCATATTTATTCCCGACGCTGGTACCAAAATAAAGGAGTTAGAACCCTCTGGCAGCCACACCGCGGCCCAGTCGAAGGAAAAGGGGGAGACCGATGTTCCTGTAAACAATCCTGCGGCGGCAGCCCGGCTGGAGGAGATCCTCAGGGATTTTGGTCTGCGGGTTTCAGAGCTCGATCTGGAGGTGGAAAAGGAATGTGTAAGGATTTCTGGAAAGGTAAAGGACCAGGAAACCCGGGAGAAAGTGATCCTGGCGGTGGGAAATATTCAGGGGATTTCGAAGGTGGATGAGCAGCTTTCAGTGGGAGATTCGGCGGCTGAATCTTTGTTCCATACCGTTGAAAAGGCAGATTCCCTGGAGTCTGTTGCGGAAAAGGTGCTGAAGGATTCCGGAAAAAGCAAAGACATCCTTAAAGCCAATGCCCCTATGCTGAAAAGCGGGAAAGAGATCTATCCCGGAATGGTGCTTCGGATTCCCTCGCAGAAGGAATAGCGGGATTATCGATAGAAGTTGTTCTGGTCTATATTCTCCCAGACACTTACTGGTAGCAGCGGCCGAACGTCCTTGCCTTCCTTGATCGCGTTTCTGATAAAGGTTGAGGAGATCTCTACTCTTGGGGCTTCAATTTTCCGGATATTCGGATGGTTCACCAATTCCGGGGCAACTTCCCCTTCAGAATAACGGGGATAGACCATAATTGAATATTTTTCTAGGATCACCTCGTAGTTTTTCCACCTGGGCAGGCTCTTCAGGTTATCTTCTCCCATGATCAGTGTAAAGTCATAATCTGGAAACTTTTCTTCCAGATGCACCAGGGTGTTCACCGTATAATTGGGCTGTGGGAGGCTGAATTCGATATCGCTGGGCTTCAGCCTGGGATATTCTGCGCAGAGATTCCAGACCATATTGTACCTGTGGTGGTTGTTCAGAAGGCTGCTCTTCTTCTTAAGCGGATTGTGGGGGGTGACCACCAGCCAGAGTTCTTCGAGGTCGGAGTATTCCACCAGGTGGTTTGCCAGGATGAGATGGCCGATGTGGATAGGGTTGAAGGTGCCGAAAAAGAGTCCGATTTTCTTTTTCACTACTCCGGTTTTTTCACTCCAATGAATTCTGCCACCAGTGAATAGGCCTCCTCAAGAGCGGTATTGAGATTGCTGTTGACAATGATATGGTCAAACTGGGGCGCGGTCGCCAGTTCGATGGAGGCCTTGGCAACCCTCATATTTATCTTGTCTTCGGTTTCGGTCTTGCGTTTCTTCAGCCGTATCTTCAGTTCCTCTATGCTGGGAGGCTTTACGAATACGGCCAGGGTTTTTTCAGGATAAATCTGTTTGATGTCCAGTCCGCCTACCACGTCTATGTCGAAGATGACATTCTTTCCCTGGGCCCAGATCCGGTCTATTTCACTTTTAAGGGTGCCGTAGAAATTATCGCGGTAGACCTCTTCCCATTCCAGGAATTCATCGTTTTTAATCTTCTGCTTGAAATCGTGAAGACTCAGGAAATAGTAATCTTTTCCATCTATCTCGTTTCCACGGGGCTCTCTGGAGGTGGCCGAAATGGAAAAATCCAGCCTCAGCTCTTCCTGGGCAAGCAGGTATCTAACTATGGTTGTTTTTCCCGAACCTGAAGGGGCCGAGAATACGATTAGTTTTCCCTCTGCCATTAGAGTACGTTTAGTAGTTGTTCCTTTATCTTCTCGAGTTCATCCTTCATCTGGACTACCAGCTGCTGCATTGGGGCATAGTTTGATTTGCTGCCAATGGTGTTGATCTCGCGGCCCATTTCCTGGGAAATGAATCCGAGCTTCTTACCGTTGGAATCTTCTGAATTCAGGTTCTCGAGGAAGTAATTCAGGTGATTGTCCAGGCGGACCTTCTCTTCGGTGATATCGAACTTCTCGATGTAGTACACCAGCTCCTGTTCAAAGCGGTTCTCATCGACGTTTTCCTTCAGCTCAGCCACTCCTTTATGAAGCCGCTCCCTTACTCCTGCAATCCTTTCAGGATCCATTTCGATCACCTTTTTCAGCAGGTCCTGGATATTGTGAGTCCGCTGAAGCAGTTCCTCCTCCAGCGCCTTACCTTCGGAATTTCTGTATGTATTTATTTCTACAAGGGCCTGTTCCACGGCAGATTCTATTGCCTGAAATTCATTCTGGTCGATCTCCTCGCGTTCAGTTTTTAAAGTATCAGGCATTCTGATAGCCATCTTCAGAAGTTCCACCTCTTCAGCAGGTACAATGCTTTTCAGCTGACTCATATATGCCTTCACCACCAGTTGATTTATCACCGCCGAAGTCTCTTCCCCGGTGGTCTCTACATATATGGAAAAGTCCACTTTCCCACGGGTAAGCGACCTGGAGATCATATTGCGAAGTGCAAGTTCCTTTTCTTTGTAGTGGGAAGGTATGCGGGTGTTGAGGTCAAGACTCTTGCTGTTCAGGGATTTGATCTCAACGCTAATTTTTTTATTCGGAAGCTGTACAACACTTTTTCCGAAACCTGTCATGGACTGAATCATTCGCAATTTTTAAAAGTTGGGTAAAGATACGGAAAATGAAAATTGTAGAAGGAATATTGGATCCTGCGAATTGGAAGTCCTTGAGGTGCTGGTGGCCTTGCCGGTAAGGCCTAAAGTGCTAATTTTGGAAAAAACACGGAATTATGTATTTCAAGGAATTCGATATAAGATGGAGCGATATGGATGCCAACAGGCATCTGGCCAATTCGGCCTACATTAATTTCATGAGCCATACGCGAATGGGCTTTCTGATGGAGAACGGCTTTGGGCACGGGGAGCTGGTAAAGCACAACCTGGGGCCGGTGGTATTCTATGAGCATATCTACTATTTCAGGGAAGTTTTCGGAGGAAAGCCGGTTCGCGTATCGCTGCAGTTAAAAGGCCTCTCAGAGGATGGAATGTACTTTGAGTTCATCCACAACTTTTACGACCACAAAGGCCGTAATTTTGCTTCCTGCGAGATGATGGGAGGCTGGATAGACCTGCAGACAAGAAAACTTACAGGATTGCCTGCAGACCTGTTTCAGAAGCTCGATCATTTGGAGCATTCCGAAGATTTCAGGGTGCTGACGAAAGAGGATACAAGAAAATTCAATAAGCGGCCGCAGGATCTGGAAGGTATGGTTCAATAAACTGCCGGGAGATATGTATATCTACTTCAGTGCTTCTTGGGCTGCCTGTACGGTCTTCTTAGAATTTCCAACAAACACCTCGTTTTCGACAAGGATCACAGGTCGCTTTAAAAAGGTGTAGTGCTCCAGAAGGAGGTTCTTAAAATCCTCCTCTGAGAGCTTCTGTTCCTTGAGCCCACGCTCCTGGTATAGCCTAGCCCTTTTATTGATCAGAGCCTCATAGCTGCCAGTCATTTTATTCAGCATCTCCAGCTCCACCTCGGTAATTGGAAACTCCTTAATGTCCTGAAGCTTCACTTCCCCCGAGGGATCGAGCTCCGTTAAAATCCTTCTGCAGGTGTCACAGGTAGAGAGATAGTAGATCTTTTTCATTCCAGTTCTATTTTTAAATATGGCTGTACCTCCTCAATGGGAAACTCGAGTCTGAATTCCCCTTCGGCATAGGAGGCCACCTCATAGCTGTTATATACCAGGATCACCTTTTCGCCATCGAAGCCTATGTTGTTTGGCAGGGAA
>CBFGYW010000192.1:0-4145 GCA_965653085.1 uncultured Salinimicrobium sp. | reverse complement strand
GTATCCCTCGATAGTTCTGGCCAGTCTTTACACAAGAGAGGATATAAGTCAGCGACCAACATAGCTCCCATTAACGAGGTTCTTGCTGCCGGTATGCTTTTGCTTTCCGGTTGGGAGGGGCAGTGCGATTTCCTGGATCCTATGTGTGGCAGTGGTACGCTTCTTATAGAGGCAGCCATGATAGCCTGTAACATCCCCCCAAACCTGAACAGGAAGGAGTTTGCCTTCGAAAAATGGCGGGACTGGGATGAAGATCTCTTCGAGCAGATTGAAGCATCCGTTTTGAAGAAGGTAAAGGATTTCCATTTTACGATCAAAGGTATGACAAAGCGCCTTCTGCAGTCCATAAGGCTAAGGATAATGTTGCGAATGCCAATCTGAGTGAATTCATCTCAGTGCAAAGTGAGGATTTTTTCAAGACAGAAAAGACTTCCGAAAGACACCTGCATATGGTATTCAACCCCCCTTACGGGGAGCGGTTGAATATAGATATGCCAGTATTCTATAAGGCGATAGGGGATACCTTAAAACAAAACTATCCTGATACTGATGCCTGGTTTATTACCTCCAATCTGGAATCCATTAAACACGTTGGCCTGAGGCCTTCCCGGAAGATTAAGCTGTTTAACGGAAGCCTGGAATCAAAACTTCTGAAGTATGAGATCTATCCAGGTTCAAAGAAAGGCAAATATAAGGGTCAATAATTCCCCGCTACCACTACCCAAGGTAAGGGTCTTCTGAAATTACATTCTGTAAAGGGGGATCAGGTAAGAAATGGAATAGCCATATCCTGCGCCAATACTGCTTTCGGTATAGGTTCTGTTGAATCCAGGGATATACAGGTTTTCATAGAAGTTTGGCGCATTTTCGTTGACCCTTCTTTTTAGCTCGACATGGGCTCCTAGGTAAAGATTCCGTAGGACCTCTACTTTTATTCCCAGCTGCAATTCAAGCCAGCCTGCCGTGAGGTTATTGAATTCCTGAGGCTCGGTACGAACATCCGGCTCGAAATAATCATCTCTGTTGTAGATGGAGTACTCTTGAAGTTCTGAAGAAAAAGTGGCAAATCCATAACGGAGACCCACGTATATCTCATTCTGCATTCCTTCCCAATTGTTGTAGGCATTATAATTTGCTCCTACCTTGATGTAGCTTCCTTTAGTTTCTGAAGTTATGTTTTCAAGGGCATCATATTTCTCTTCGTTACCCAATTCCGCTGCCAGATAATAGTTCACGTAGATGCGGTAATCACCTTTTATTTCCAGGCCTTTATAATCTTCATCCACAAGGCTGCGGAGGGGTTTACTAATATCTACACCCAACCTAAGACCATACCTTTCCTTTGCCTGCAGGGTATCCACCTGTTGCTCCACCTGGGCAGAAAGCAGGAAAGGCTGTAGTACAGCAAGACTAATGAGTAAAAGAAATATGTGTCTCTGTGTCATTTTCGATATCTTCGATATTCACTATTTCAGAAAGGATCCAGGGGTCCTCGTCTGAGCTTCTGGTCATAGTGAGGTCCAGAAAATTTATTTTGAACCCACAGGCCCGGTTTATATAATCGGGAGTGGGGAGATAGTCAAAACGTATGATGTCCACATTTTCTTCGTCGGTGCCGCTATTTCTTATGAATCTGTATTCAGTAAAGCTCTGATCGGTCTTCAATGGAATAGCTATATTATTGGTGGTGGTAGGACCTAAAAGAATTTCTTCTTCGCCAACAGCTATGACTGTCAGACCTTCCACCACTTTTAAGGTTTCCGGCTTTTCGTCATCAAAGAACTCGATTTGAAGCAGGGGAGTAGTTACAGTTCCTTCAGCACAGATATCATCTTTCTGGCAGCTTATGAAAAGCAGAAAGGTAAATGCGGTAAGGACACTGAAATGTATTTTTCTCATACTCTTTTCTCTAAACACACCACGTTCTCCACGTGGAATGTCTGTGGGAACATATCTACGGGCTGAACCCTGGTCACCTTGTAGTGCTCGTCCAATAAGGCGAGATCTCTTGCCTGGGTGGCGGAATTACAGCTTACGTAAACAATTCGTTGTGGCAAGATACCAATAATTTGCTCAACCACATCCTTATGCATACCATCTCTTGGAGGATCTGTGATGATGATATCCGGACGCCCATGCTGTTGAATAAAATCCTCTGTAAAGACTTTCTTCATGTCGCCGACAAAGAATTCCGTATTTGAAATGTTGTTATGGCGCGCGTTTTCCTTAGCGTCTTCAATAGCTTCAGGAACGGCTTCCACGCCAATGACCTTTGAAGCTTTGGCAGCCACAAACTGGGCAATGGTCCCGGTTCCGGTGTATAGATCGTAAACAAGTTCTTCCCCATTAAGATTGGCAAAATCCCTGGTTACTTTGTACAGTTCATAGGCCTGGGCTGAGTTCGTCTGATAAAAGGACTTGGCGTTTATCTTGAATTTAAGGCCTTCCATTTCTTCAAGGATATAATCCCTGCCCTTGTAACAGATCACTTCCTGATCATAGATAGTATCATTGCCTTTAGGGTTTACGACATACTGAAGGGAAGTTATCTCAGGAAAACGATCTGAGATGAAATCCAGCAGCAGTACCCTCTTCTCCTTATCCTCCTCAAAAAACTGAACCAGTACCATGATCTCCCCTGTAGAGGTGGTCCTGATCATCAGGGTGCGAAGCATACCTGCCTGGTTTCTTGTATTGAAGAAGGGAATATTATTATCTATGGCAAATTTCCTTATGCTGTTTCTGATATCATTGCTGGCCCCCTCCTGAAGGTGACATTCCTTGATGTCAAGGATCTTGTCCCACATTCCCGGAATATGGAACCCCAGGGCATTTCTATCCCCTATCTCGACTCCTGAATCTATCTCCTCCTGAGTTATCCAGCGATTGTCACTGAAGGAGAATTCCATTTTGTTCCTATAGTTGTAGGTCTCCTTGCTGCCCAGGATGGGTGAGATTTCAGGAAGTTCGATCTTCCCAAGGCGTCTCAGGTTATTCTCGACCTCCTTCTGTTTGTAGAACAGCTGGTGTGAGTAATCCATCGACTGCCATTTGCATCCACCACAGACATTAAAATGTCCGCATTTGGGTTCTGTCCTCTTGTCAGATAATTCCAGGAACCTGGTGGCTGTCCCTTCGTAATAGGCTTTCTTTTTTTTGGTTATGAGCACATCGACCACATCCCCCGGAATGGCGTTGTTCAAAAAAATCACTTTTCCATCAGGAGCTTTGGCAACACTCTTTCCCTTTGCTCCGGCATCCAGAACATTGACCCCTAAAAATTCTCTTCTTTCCTTCTTTCTTCCCATGCCGCAAAAATAGCATAAAACCTAGGATTTTAATGAGTATGGCCCCAAAAAATCGGCTAATAATTTGTAATTTGCAAGCTCTGTATCAGGACGCTTTCTCTTCTCCGGGCCATCTTTTATCCGGCGGCTGGAAAAGTTGAAGGTTCTTATTTAAAACACTTAAAATTTAAGGAATGACAGTATCAGAAAAATTATCTTCAGAAGAAGCTATTAAACTGGAAGAAAAATACGGCGCACACAATTATCACCCGCTACCTGTGGTTCTGAATCGTGGGGAAGGAGTACATGTATGGGATGTGGAAGGAAAGAAATATTACGATTTCCTCTCGGCTTACTCTGCGGTGAATCAGGGGCATTGCCACCCAAAAATTGTGGGAGCCATGATAGATCAGGCGCAAAAACTGACCCTCACCTCCAGGGCTTTTTACAATGATGTACTCGGAAAATATGAGGAGTTTTCAGCCAAATTCTTCGGATTTGATAAACTGTTGCCAATGAATACTGGGGCAGAAGCAGTAGAGACAGCAATAAAGATCACCCGTAAGTGGGCCTATGAAAAGAAAGGAGTGCCTGAAACCGAGGCGCAGATCATAGTCTGTGAAAATAATTTCCACGGAAGAACCACTACCATCATCTCCTTTTCCAATGATGAAGGAGCCCGCAGACATTTTGGGCCCTATACTCCGGGTTTTATAAAAATCCGATTTAACGATATCGACGCTCTGAAAGAAGCCCTGGAAAGCAGTAAGAACATAGCGGGATTTCTTGTGGAGCCCATTCAAGGGGAAGCTGGAGTTTATGTACCTGCTGAAGGCTATCTTTCACAGGCAAAGGAGC
>CBFGYW010000191.1:0-4168 GCA_965653085.1 uncultured Salinimicrobium sp. | reverse complement strand
GCTGCCAAGCGAACAGAAGCTGAGAGGGGGAGGAGTATCTGCCTGCGCCGTCTGCGACGGGTTCTTCTACAGAGGCCAGGAAGTTGCCATAGTAGGAGGAGGAGACACCGCAGCCGAAGAGGCTACCTACCTTGCCAATATCTGTTCCAAGGTGACAATGCTGGTGAGAGGGGACGAAATGCGTGCCTCTAAAGCCATGCAGCATAGGGTTACCAATACCCCTAATATTGACCTTCGATACAATTCCGAAGTAGATGAAGTTCTTGGAGAGCAGGTCGTGGAAGGACTTCGCATCAGAAATAACAAGACTGGAGAACTCGATGAAATAAACATTACAGGATTATTTATTGCTATCGGACATAAACCAAATACTGAGATATTTAAGGAACAGCTGGAGATGGATGAAACGGGATATCTGATCACGGAAGGTAAATCTACCAAAACCAATGCTCCGGGAGTTTTTGCCTGCGGAGATGTTCAGGACAAGGAATATCGTCAGGCTATAACAGCCGCGGGAACAGGTTGTATGGCAGCTCTGGATGCAGAACGTTATCTGGCTACCATTGAAAAGGAAGTCACGGCCTAAATTCTTTACAAAAAAGATAAAATGAAAAAGTCCCGGTTCCCCGGGACTTTTTTAATTATAGGCACAGCAGTTTGCAGGTGGCGTAACATCAAGAGGTTCTTTCATCACAATGATCTCGTGACGCAGCAGGATCTCACTGCTTATCGGTTCCTCATGTGTGGGCATAACTATGGTGGAGAGGGCAGTCATTAAGGTATTAATTAAGGTTGCCATTTTTCTCGATTTTTACTGTAAACCCGTTGCCTTCATTTTTAGCCGCGTCGGTGGCTTCTCCATTTATCCTGACGCCGTTCTCATTTATCTTTACGTTTATTTCGGCTCCATTTGTGTCAAGGCTATCCTCAAATCCGTCATCTTCTGAATCCCAGCTCTCATCGGAATTTTCCCATTCCTCGGTACTGTCCTCAGGACAATCCAGACACTGGGTTCCTGTTTCAGTGATAAGCAGATATTGCTCCTCATCCCCATCATTCAGCACATCTTCGTAATAGCTGGAATTAAGATGAAAGGAATTGGTGTTGTCGTCGGCAAATAAAACCGTCCCAACAGGAAGGTAAAGTACCACCTGTACCTCCTGGTTCCTGTATTTGTTCTCCATACTTGTGGTGAAGTAGCTGTCCAGCTGAAGTTCATTGTTATTGAAGGCAGTGCTGTACATAATTTCCGCTGCTCTGTTGCGGGCCTCCTTATGCGATTTTCCGTCTGCAGATTTCAGGATCTCAATTCGTCCCACAGAATCTCTCGTTGAACGCACCATCAGCCTTACATCTTCTGAAAAAATGACCTTCTCATTATTCTCATTGTACTTCAGTTCAAAATCTGAACTTCTGTATGCGGAAGTCTGATAATTTGAATTAGACCTCATGCTGAGCATTAAAGTGTCATTCGCCTTTACAGGTAAAACCTCAGTTATAATCACCTCTCATTCAGTGGAATGCTCTGTAGCCTGTATGATTCCGAAAATGGTCAACCCAATTACCGAGATGATCCAGAGTCCCAGCAGTACCAGTTTTGCAGTTCTTCCAATGGTTTTCAGGTTCTTTACCAGAATCTTCAATCCAAGGATGAATAAGAAGAAAACAGGGATTCCGAAGGCGAAAAAGCTTAGCAGGGAGACAATCCAGATGGTGCTGCCTCCCGAGGTGGCCATTTCCACGTAATCTGTCCAGGGAGCTTCAATTATTCCGAAGGTCCCAACAGTAAACAGCCCTATGAAGAGGGAGACCAGCATAAGTCCTGAAAAAAGCAGGATGATGATCCCAATGAACTTCACGAAGATATTCAGTAAAACTGATACAAGGTTCCCTACAGCGGTAGCAGCAGATCCGGCTCCTGTTTTGGCCTTATAGCCATACTTCTCGTAGTCAAGGTTTTTCACCTTGCCTGAAACATCATCAAAACTCTCCTTGATACGCCGCTCGATATTGGTGATGTTCACGGGCTCCCCCCGCATTGCAAGTTTTTCGGCGGTGGTTATTGCCTGGGGAACAAAGATCCAGAGGGCAATATAGATAAGGATAAAGGCACCGCTGGAAAGCAGGGTAAGTAAGATCCAGAGAACTCTCACCCAGATCGCCCTGATTCCAAGATAATGACCCAGACCTGAGGATACTCCTCCTATGTAGGCATTATCTGTATCGCGATACAGCTGTTTATGGGATCTCCCGGATTTCCTCTCAAACGAGCGATCTTCAAAGATTTCCTCGTCCACCATATAATCCTCAGGCTGCCCCATTATGGCAATCACTTCGTCTACCTCACGGGAGCTTATTACCTGCCGCTCGGTCTTCAGCTTTTCGCTGAATAACTCGGCTATTCGGGCTTCAATGTCTGCAATGATTTCATCATAACCTGAAGTATTGGCAAAGGAGCGCTTTATGGCCTCCAGGTAATGCTGTAATTTCGAAAAGGCGTCTTCATCAATATGAAAGAATACCCCGGCCAGATTTATGTTAACTGTTTTATTCATGGTTTTTCTTTTTTTGAGTGGTTACAATGGCAACAGCCGTTTGAAGCTCATCCCAGGTGCTTGTCAATTCTTTTAGGAATATTTTCCCGGTTTCTGTGAGCCCATAGTATTTTCGCGGAGGGCCACTGGTAGATTCCTCCCATCGGTAGTTCAGCAGGCCCGCATTCTTCAACCGGGTCAATAAAGGGTAGATGGTTCCTTCCACTACCAACAGCTTAGCGTCTTTCAGCGTTGAAAGAATTTCTGCAACATAGGCGTCCTCATCTCTTAAGACCGAGAGGATGCAATATTCCAGAACCCCTTTTCGCATCTGCGCTTTTGTGTTTTCAATCTTCATAAGGTTTCATTTTTCGTGTTGTTGTTTAACTGTTCATTTTCTGATTGATTTGATGATCTTAAAAAAGGTATTGTCAATGGATATTTATAAACCGTGTTTTCTGAAGCTTTCATCGTAGCAGTGATTACACTCACTATCTCCAGAACCAGCAGGGCCAGGAGCAGGATTCCGGTGATACCAAGGATGATCATAAAGGGTACGAACATCTCTCCCTCGGAAACATAAAAGGTGTTATAACCCAGATTTATCTCTGCATCAATACTGGCTCCCACAATAAAGGCACTTGAAATGGCAGCGCCAATAATAAAAGCCCAGTAGAGGAAAAGGCTTATCTGAAAGTTTAGCGCCTGCTTCGCATTTGCGTCAACAAACCTGTCTCCTTTCCCGACAGCCCAGATGATCAGGGGGAAAATAAAATTTCCGAAAGGGATGAAGTACTTCGAAAAGGTCGACAGATGGGTTAGAACTGCCAGGCTAGAGTCATTCTTTTTACTGAGTAATTCCATATCAATAGTATTTTATAAAACAAATATATGTCTTTAGAATGGTATTATGCAAAACAAAGTACTAAAAATATTTCCCTGAATTGAAAATTTAACAATTGAGGCTTCAGGAAAATTAAATACCTTTAAGAAATCTTATTCGCTAAAATGGCAGGAGAACTAAAGAAACTGAACACTTTTTTGATGCTGAAGGTGCCCGCAGCCTGGATCTGTGGAGTAAGGATAAAAGAGATAGATGCACAAAAGTGCCGGGTGGGAGTTAAGCACAGATGGATAAACCAGAATCCATTCAATTCAATGTATTTTGCCGTACAGGCCATGGCTGCAGAACTTAGTACCGGTGCATTGGTAATGAAACAGGTACAGGCCAGTGGCAGAAAGATCTCTATGCTGGTCAAATCCAATAAGTCTTCCTTTCATAAAAAAGGCAACAGGAAAGATAACTTTCACTTCTTCTGATGGTGCGTTGGTTCAGAAAGCTGTCGAAGAAGCTATTAAAACCGGGGAAGGAAAAACCTTCTGGATGGATTCTGTAGGCCTCAACGAGGAGGGAGTGGAAGTGTCTGAATTCAGTTTTGAATGGACCTTGAAGCTTAGGGATTAGATTATTATAGATAGCACTGCTACAAAAGAAATATCATATATCGACAACATTAAATACAAATAAAATGACAACACACGAGATAGATTACCACATTTATGGGGAAGAGATGCAGTACGTTGAGGTAGTCGATGCCCATGTCGCGCCAGCGATGCACCTGCTGGATCGCCGT
>CBFGYW010000190.1:0-4177 GCA_965653085.1 uncultured Salinimicrobium sp. | reverse complement strand
ATTGGTTTGGGTATCCTGGTTTCAGCATTCCTTATCCTGGTGGCACGGCCGCTGGGGGTATGGCTCAGCCTTAGCCCCTTCAGGATGAAGAAGCGCAGAAAATGGTATATCTCCTGGGTCGGGCTTCGCGGGGCGGTGCCCATTGTATTTGCGACTTATCCCCTGCTGGCAGGCATCGAGAAGGCCCATATGATATTCAACATCGTTTTCTTCATTTCCCTTACTTCGGTTCTCATCCAGGGCACCAGCCTTTCCCTGGTGGCGAAATGGCTACACGTAGCCCTTCCGATGAGGGTAAAACGCACTTCCCCCGTGGATGCTTTCCTCTCTGATGGGACCAAATCACTAATCAAGGAAATCACCATTCCGCCTGACAACTATTCTGTAGGAAGGCGTATCGTGGAACTTGGGTTCCCAAGAAAGGCAATTATAGCGATGATCTCTAGAGATGGCAAATTCCTTACTCCTAATGGGTCTACAGAGATCCTGGCCAATGATACGCTGATCATCCTTCTGGAAGACAAGAGAAGCCTTGAGGGGGTGTTTGAGAGCCTTTATATAGATCCTACTGCCGTGGTCGACGAGGAAACCCTCGATTAGCATCTCAGGTTATGAAATGAGGACTTATAGTCCTGCCTCCTTTATCAGGAAAATCAACTTTTGCTCGACCTCCTCTGTATCCCATTTTTCTGCAATTCCGGAAATCTTCATGACCTCATCCATTATAGCTGTCTGCCTGTCTCCAAGCTCCAGGGCTTTTGAATAAGGTTCTTCGGAAAAGGTGACCATGGAATACAGGGGCAGCCAAAGCTCGGGGTGCTTTTCTGAAAACCAGCGTTCAATCTTCTTCCGAAGGAGGAACTGCTCATCGGCAGTTTTGCTGCTCATCTCGAGGAAATTCCTGTAACTGAGTTCGGCTATGGCATCGGCGTTGGGTTTCCGGCTTTCCTGGTATTCCCTGAAAATGGAATTCCAGTCATCTCCGTGCTCTTCGATGAGGCTTTTCAGCACAGAAATATCTTCGAATCCTGCATTCATCCCATGGCCGTAGAAGGGCACGATGGCGTGGGCGGCATCTCCAATGAGGGCAATCTTATCTTCAAAGGTCCAGGGGTAACATTTCATTGTGACCAGCGCACTGGTGGGATTCTTCAGAAAATCCCTTGTGAGGTTGGAGATCTCGTCTTTTATATCTGGGAAAAATTCAGAAAAGAAGGATTCCGCCTTTTCCGTCCTGTCGATGGTCTCAAAAGAATGCTCACCCTCGAAGGGCATAAAAAGGGTGCAGGTAAAGCTGCCGTCGAGGTTGGGCATCGCGATGAGCATGAATTCTTCGCGGGGCCAGATGTGGAAGGAGTTGCTGTCGAGCTTATGGCTGCCGTCTTCATTGGCGGGGATATTCAGCTCTTTGTAGCCTACATCGATAAAATCCTGGGAGTAGTTGAATCGACTCTGTCGCTGCATTTTATGCCTGATCCTGGAGAAGGCACCATCGGCACCAAAGACGATATCAAAGGGATATTCCTGCCATCGGCCTTTTTCGCTTTTACCCGTGTAAAGTTTCGGGGTTCCCAGGCTCACGTCCCAGATCTTTTCATCGAAACGAAACTCCACCCCTACTTCTTCGGCAAGGTCTATCATTTTCCGGTTGAGCACTCCACGGGAAATGGAATAAATCGCCTCTCCCTTTTTCCCATAAGGCTGAAAGTACAGGGGTTTGTCGTTCACGTGCAGCGCCCTTTTATCCATCGGGATTGCCAGGTCCAGGATCTCGTCCTCGATGTCCACTTCCCTGAGCGCCTTCCACCCGCGGTTTGACATCGCCAGGTTAATGGACCGGCCAGAGAATTCCACCGTCCGAACATCGGGCCGTCTGTCGAAAACCACTACCCGATGCCCTATTTTCTTCAGAAAGATTGCCAGAAGAGAGCCTACTAGTCCGGAGCCTACAATGGCGATATCCTTGGGTTGCTGCATTGTCATTGTTATAGAGCGAATTTACTGAAATCCGTGGATAAAGTCCCGGAATTGGCGAATAAGTTGGAAATTCAGCCCTTTCCTTGGTGGTGAAACGAAGTCGGCTGTTTAGGATCCTTAATTGTGGGGCAGAGGTATAAAAATAAGATATCAGGCGGGTTTCCAAAAATATGATCTGCTCATACTCATGAAGTTAAACCAAAGTTAAATTCAGTACAGAGGCAAATGAGAATATGTACATTTATAAGAGAATCGCCAATAACCGAAACCATTAAAGTTAAAGTTTCAACGGATTAATAGCTACTTTAACTTTAAACAACTAAAACTTAATTTAACCGGTAACACGAGCAGTGTTACAAAAACTATCGACCTATGAGAGATTTAATATGGCTTATCATCGTATTATTAATTATTGGATGGCTGATAGGATATTTTGCTTTCCCTGACCTGGGAAGCATTATCCACATCTTAATAGTTATTGCAGTTATTATGATTATTTACAAGCTCTTAACCGGCAGACGCCCATAAGCCTTTTATTTTTAGAGGATTACTTGAAACCGGCTGCTTTAAGTCAGTCGGTTTCGATTAATCTTTATGGTTTTTCTCCGTAGGCCGGATCTTTTTTAGTTCTGACAGTAGTTAATTTTGGCATCTGCTTCTTATGAAAAACCGCCTTCTCATCAGTCTTCTGGTAATCTTGTTCTCCTCCTGTAAGGACAAATCTCCATCAGCTACCGCAACAGATTCCGATCAGGAGAAACTGCTGATTACGGAAAAAATAGCCTATGCCAATGGTTTGAAGGAATTCGAAGACCTGGAGGAACTCAATTATACCTTCAATGTAAAAAGAGGTGACAGCCTTGTCACGACTCGATCCTGGAGCTGGAAACCGCAGCTGGATTCAGTAACCTTTATTCAGGGAGAGGATTCCACAAGTTATAATATAAAGCAGGATACAGAAAAATATTCCGAAATAGACCCAAAGTTCATCAACGACCAATATTGGTTGCTCTTTCCGTATCACCTGGTCTGGGATGAAATGGATTTTGAACATATCCCTAAAGCCGAAGCTCCCATCAGCGGCGATGAACTTCAGAAATTGGTCGTGTCTTACCCTGATGACGTGGGGTATACTCCGGGAGATGTCTATGAATTATATTTTGATGATGATTTCGTCATCAGGGAATGGATCTATATTCCTGACGGCGACACTACCAAAGCTTCCCCTTTCACCTGGGAAGATTACGAAGACCTAAAGGGCCTGCGGCTGGCGACCAGGCATAGGAATAAGGATGGCAGTTTTGAGCTCTTCTTTTCGGATATCAGTGTGAAATAATATTTCTCCACCCTGCTTTGCCCCCCGGGTTAGAGTTTTCTTTAAAAAATGGCCTGACTCGAATTTTCCTGTGAAGGAATCCTCGCTAACTGAGCCCTGCTTTCAGGATCTGTCCAAATTCATACATATCCTCGAAGGAGCAATAGAATGGCGCAGGGGCAAGCCTGATAACATTTGGCTCCCTCCAGTCTGTAATTACTCCCTTATCCATCAGATACCTGAAGATCTCCTTCCCCTGTCCGTGCAGGAATACCGACAGCTGAGTTGCCCGTTCATCCTGGTTCGAGGGAGTGATTATTTCAAAGCTTCCTGCAGTCTCTTCATCTATCTCGTGAAGGATGAATTCGAGGTAGGCAACGATCTTGTTCCGCTTTTTTATAAGTGCCGGCATTCCCACCTCCTCAAACAGTTCCAGGGAAGCCAGATAGGGCGCGAGGGCCAGAATGGGCGCATTGCTTATCTGCCAGGCATTGGCATTGGGCTCTGGCTGGAATTCGGGCTCCATCAGGAACCTTCTTTCCTTGTTATGGCCCCACCAGCCTTCAAACCGGGGAATGTCCTTCTGCTTGTGATACTTCTCGTGAATGAAACATCCGGAAGCATTTCCGGGCCCTGAATTCATGTATTTGTAACTGCACCAGGCTGCGAAGTCCACATCCCAGTCGTGCAGTTTCAATTCGATATTTCCCGCAGCGTGAGCAAGATCCCAACCCACAAAGGCACCAACTTTTTTTGCTGCCCTTGTAATGGCCTGAATATCGAAAACCTGACCGGTGTAGTAATTCACCCCACCAATCAGCACCAGGGCGCATTCGTCCCCTACCTCAGCGATCTTCGTCAGGATGTCCTCCATTCTGAAATTAT
>CBFGYW010000189.1:0-4179 GCA_965653085.1 uncultured Salinimicrobium sp. | reverse complement strand
AGGTAGACAACTTGAAAACCTTCAGAAAGGCCAGGAACGGAGTCATATTTCCACTTTCCCTTACTGTATCCCCCATCAGGGACCGGCAGGGGAACATTATAGGGGCTTCCAAGATCGCGCGGGACATTAGTGTACAGGTACGCACCCAGCGGGAACTGAAGAAATATATGCGGCACCTGGAAATCCTCAACTCCCTGGGGAAAAGCATCTCCAGGAAGATGGATGTAAAGCAGATCCTGCAACAGGTGACCGATGCCACCACCGCCCTTACCGGGGCAGCCATGGGGGCATTTTTCTATAACAGCGTCACCGAAGAGGGCAGGAGCTACCAGCTGTTTACCCTCTCGGGGGCAGACCGCAGGGATTTTGAGAAGTTCGGGATGCCAGGGGATTCCGCAGTCTTTCATCCCACTTTTTCCGGAGAAGGAATTTTAAGGGTAGACGACATTACCCAGGATGCACGGTACGGAAAGAACGCACCGCACTTCGGGATTCCGGAAGGACATCCTCCCGTTCGCAGTTTCCTGACCGTACCGGTCTTTTCAGGTTCGGGAGATGTAATAGGCGGATTGTTCTATGGCCACCCGGAAGTGGGAGTCTTTAAAAAGGAACACGAGGAACTGGTGGTAAGCATAGCCGCACAGGCTGCCATTTCCCTGGATAACTCAATGCTGTTTGAGCAGGTGAAGAGCCTCAGTGACAAGAAGGACGAATTCATTGCAGTAGCGAGCCACGAACTGAAGACTCCGCTTACCACCATCAAAGGCTATCTGCAGGTGCTTTCAAGAAAGCAAACCGACCCAATGTCGACCCACTTCATCGACAAATCCCTGAACCAGGTCAATAAGCTCAATACCCTCGTGGAAGATCTGTTGAATATGTCCCGTACAGAGGCGGGAAAACTGGACTTTCAGTGGGAGACCCTTGATCTGAGAAGCCTGCTGAATGAAATGTCGGAAACCTTTGACTACTCCAATAAGACCCATAAATTACATTGTGATCTGGGGGATGAGCCGGTATTGGTAAATGGAGATAAGCAGCGAATCGAACAGGTGGTCATCAATCTTCTGAACAACGCAGTAAAATATTCCCCGAAAGCAGATAAGGTTTACCTGAAATTATCAAAAGAATCGGGACAGGCCCAGATCTCTGTAAAGGATGAAGGCATAGGGCTCACTGATAAGGAGCGGAGCCAGATCTTCTCACGGTATTTCAGGGCTCAGAGTGCCAAAGGCATCAGTGGCCTGGGGGTAGGGCTTTATATCACCACCCAGATCGTCGAGAGGCACAAGGGAAGAATCGAGGTGGAGAGTGAAGTAGGAAAAGGTTCTGAATTCCGGATCATCCTGCCAATGAAGAAGGAGCAGGCACAGGCCCAGTCAGAATAGCCACTGCTCGTAACTGGGATTCCTCTCTTCCTCATCAACTTCATATAGATCCAGAGCCTTACAGGCCAGCACTGGATAAAAAAAAAGCAGTAACCTTTCGGCCACTGCTCCTCTCAACGTAGGGCATTATATTATAGCTCCAATGCTCTCTTCACATCATTATCCATCAACAGCTCCTGTGGATTCTCCAGCGCCTCTTTAACGGCCACCAGGAAGCCTACAGACTCTTTCCCGTCGATGATCCTGTGATCATAGGACAGGGCAACATACATGATAGGCCTTATCTCCACGTGCCCATCAACAGCTACGGGTCTGTCCACGATATTGTGCATCCCAAGGATACCGCTCTGAGGAGGGTTGATGATTGGGGTGGAAAGCATACTTCCGAAGACTCCTCCATTGGTGATGGTGAAAGTACCACCGGTCATTTCATCCACGGTGATCTGCCCATCCCGAACCCTCAGGGCCAGGCGTTTGATCTCAGCTTCCACTCCGCGGAAACTCATATTCTCCACATTCCTCATCACAGGTACCATCAGTCCCTTAGGCCCTGATACCGCGATGCTGATGTCCTTGTAATCATATTTTATCTGGTGATCTCCATCGATCATGGAATTCACATCCGGATACAGCTCCAGGGCCCTTACCACCGCCAGGGTGAAGAAGGACATAAAGCCAAGGCCTACTCCGTGTTTGTCTTTGAACTCATCCTTATACTGCTTTCTCAGCGAATAGATCGCCGACATATCCACCTCGTTGAAGGTAGTAAGCATAGCGGTGCTATTCTTAGCATCCACCAGTCTCTCGGCAACCTTTCTGCGGAGCATAGACATCTTCTTCCGCTCCTCCCCTCTCTTGCCTTGTCCAGGAGTTCCCATTGAAGGCTGTGCCTTTACAGCATCTTCCCTGGTAATCCTGCCATCACGGCCTGTTCCTGAAACTGAACCGGCTTTCATTCCCTTCTCATCCAGGATCTTCCTGGCTGCGGGCGAAGGAGTTCCGGTGGCATAGGTCTTGTCCTGTGACTGGGCCGGAGTAGAAGGCTTGGAAGGGGTTTCAGCCTTAGGGGCTGCCTTCTCTTCTGTCTTCTCTGAATTCAGTTCCTCCTGACTTGCCTTGGTAGCTTCCTTGCTCTCTTCGGCAGTTTCCTTGGCAGCTGCGTTCCCGGCACCCGGTTTAGGGGCATCGGTATCGATCAGGCAGACCACCTCTCCAACGGCTACGGCATCGCCCTCCTGAGCTTTCAGGGTGATGATACCACTCGCTTCGGCGGGCAGTTCCAGGGTTGCCTTATCACTGTCTACCTCGGCTATCGCCTGGTCTTTTTCAACATAATCCCCGTCCTGAACCAACCATTGGGCAATTTCAACCTCGGTGATGGATTCTCCCGGAGATGGGACTTTCATTTCTAAAGCCATGATTTCTTTGTTTTATTTGTCATTCCAGCGCCCGGAACGTTTCGAGCGTAAAATTACTATTTCTGATTTTTATTCTGAATTGCTTACTCCATATTTTTATCGAAAACGCTCTCCAGCACCTTCTCGTGACGTTTCTTGAACCTGATGGAACTACCTGAAGCCGGGGCGCCGTAGAACCTTCTGCTGCATACACGGAAGTTCTTGGCTTCCTCAAAATGCAACAACAGATGGCTGTAAGCCCCCATATTCCTTGGTTCTTCCTGTGCCCATACCACATCGTCGGCATTCTCATACTTGGCCATCACCTCCCGCATCTGATCCTTGGGAAGCGGGAACAGCTGCTCCAATCGAACAAGGGCCACATCATCCCTGCCCAGCTCTTCTCTTCTTTCCAGCATATCGTAATAGAACTTCCCGGTACAGAAGACAAGGGTCTTCACCTTATCCACCTGTGCAGTGGCATCGTCTATAAGCATCTGGAAGGAGCCGTTGGCAAATTCTTCCTTGGTGGAAACCACCTTGGGATGGCGCAGCAGACTCTTAGGAGTAAATACTACCAGGGGTTTCCTGTAGTTCACCTTTACCTGGCGTCTCAGCAGGTGGAACATATTGGCAGGGGTGGTAACATCGGCTACGAACATATTGTCCATCGCACAAAGCTGCAGGTATCTTTCCATTCTTCCGGAAGAGTGCTCTGCTCCCTGGCCTTCATATCCGTGCGGAAGAAGGAGTACGATCCCGTTCTGGATCTTCCATTTATCCTCGGCAGCCGAGATATACTGGTCGATAAGGATCTGTGCCCCGTTGCTGAAGTCCCCAAACTGGGCTTCCCAGATGGTAAGGGTCTGTGGCCTCGCCATGGCATAGCCATAGTCAAAGCCCAGCACTGCATACTCCGATAGCAGGGAGTTGTAGATCTGGAAATCGGTGGAAGTGCCGGTAAGCTTGTTCAGCAGGATGATCTCCTCCTCGCTGTCCTCCACCTTCACTACAGCGTGACGGTGGGAGAAGGTTCCTCTTTCCACATCCTGCCCGCTCATTCTTACATAATATCCTTCCTTAATCAGCGTCCCGTAGGCCAGGTGTTCGGCCATGGCCCAGTCCAGGCTGTTGTTCTCGAAGAACATGGTGTGCCGGAGCTCCACGAGCTTCTGGATCTTCCTCAGGAACTTCTTATCCTTTGGAAGTTCTGAAATTACGGTAGCTACTTCGGAAAGCATTTCCATGCTCACTGTAGTATCTGCCACCTCCATCATCTGGTTTTCATCGGCGTGGTCGAAACCTTCCCATTCGTCCTGCATGAAGGGAGTGATCACGGTATTCTCTTCTTTTTTGGAGCTTTCAAGGTTTTCCTCAAGGCCCTGCTTGTATTC
>CBFGYW010000188.1:0-4255 GCA_965653085.1 uncultured Salinimicrobium sp. | reverse complement strand
ATGCCCAAGGCCCCTCTTCAAAATTGCTTAACTTTAAGAAAAGCTTTTTATGAAAGAGCCTTTACTAGCCTTTAACGACAAGGGAATCTACTGCGCCCAGGCCGATGTATACCTCGATCCCTGGAGGCCGGTGGAGAAGGCACTTATTACCCACGGGCACGCCGATCACTCCCGCTGGGGGCATAAAAAATATATCACCCACCATACTAATGTTCCCATTATAAAACACCGGCTGGGGCCCATTGAGGTTTCGGGCGTGGCTTATGACGAAAGCTTCAGTATCAACGGCGTCAAATTCTCCTTTCACCCCGCGGGCCACATTATCGGCTCCTCGCAGATACGGGTGGAATACAAAGGGGAGGTCTGGGTTTTTACAGGAGATTATAAAACTGAAGACGATGGAATTTCCGTCCCATTTGAGCCGGTAAATTGCCACGCCTTCATCACCGAATGCACCTTCGGCCTGCCCGCCTTCAAATGGCTGCCGCAGGAGCAGGTGATGAAGGATATCAACGAATGGTGGCAGCAGAATAAAGCCGAAGGCAGGACCTCTGTGCTGTTTGGATATTCCCTCGGAAAAGCCCAGCGCCTCCTGAAACATCTGGATCCTTCCATCGGAAAGATTTACACCCACGGTGCCATTGAGAATATGACCAATGTTTTGAGGCCTCTCGTTGAGATGCCTGAGACCACGCTTATCACCCGCGACATCAAAAAAGAAGAGATCAGGGGGAATATCGTGCTCGCCCCGCCCAGTGCCCACGGCAGCAGCTGGATCAAGAAAATGTTCCCCTACGTCACCGGCTCTGCCAGCGGCTGGATGGCCTTCAGGGGAGCCCGAAGAAGAAGGGCTATCGATAAAGGCTTTGTGCTTTCAGACCACTGCGACTGGCAGGGACTGCTGACTTCAATAAGGGCTACGGGCTGCGAAAGGGTGGTCTGTACCCACGGCTATACAGAGATTTTCTGCAGGTACCTGAATGAGATCGGCTACGATGCCCGTACCGCAGAAACCCAATATGAAGGCGAACTGGCAGAGATGGATGCCAGCCGAAGCGAACCTCCCGAAGAAGCCGAAGTGCTGACAGATGGGGATAAAGAAACTGAAATGGAGGGGCCGGAGGATCTTCAGAAAAAACTAAAGCTCGGGGAGGAGGAATAGGCTGATGAAACTTTTCGCGGAACTCATAAAGAAACTCGACAGTACCAACAAGACCACGGCAAAGGTGGAGGCGCTGGTGGAGTATTTTCAACAGGCTGGCCCCCGGGATAAGGTCTGGGCCATCGCCATCCTCTCGCACCGCCGCCCGCCCCGCCCCGTTAACACCACCCTGCTGCGGCTCTGGGCCTCGGAACTGTCGAAGATCCCCCTCTGGCTCTTCGAGGAATCGTACCATATCGTCGGCGACCTGGCTGAAACCATTGCCCTGGTAATTCCGCCTTCCGAGGAGGTTTCTGAAAAGAGCCTGCACGAGTTCCTCGAGGAGATGATTGACCTGAAAAAGCGCAGCGACGAGGAGAAGAAGGAATACCTGCACGAGAACTGGCTCAGCCTGAACTATTACGAACGTTTTGTCTTCAGCAAGCTCATCACCGGCAGTTTCAGGATTGGGGTGAGTCAGAAGCTGATGACCCGTGCCCTGGCAAAAGCAACGGGGCAGGAGGAGGACCTGCTGGCCCATAAACTTATGGGGGACTGGAATCCGCAGTACATCAGCTTCGAGAAGCTGATCCTGGAGCAGCACGAGGAGGATTATCTGTCCAAACCCTACCCTTTCTACCTGGCCTATGCCCTGGAAGGCGAGCTGGAGGAGCTGGGGGACCCGAAGATCTGGAGTGCCGAGCATAAATGGGACGGCATCAGGGCACAGGTCATCCTTCGCAGCGGGCAGCTGTATGTGTGGAGCAGGGGGGAGGAGCTGGTGACCGACAAATATCCCGAGTTTCAGGATTTCCTGGACACCATCCCCAGCGGAACGGTGATCGACGGGGAGATCCTTCCCTTTCCCGAAGGCCAGATAGGTACGTTCAACGACCTGCAAACCCGGATAGGCAGAAAGACAGTTTCAAAAGCTCTTCTGAAGAATTCCCCCGTTATTTTAAAGGCCTACGACCTGCTGGAGTGGGAGGGCGAGGATATTCGTCAGAAGCCTTTCGGAGAACGCAGGGAACTGCTGGAAAAGCTGCATTCGGGGGTTCAGAGGATAGATTTCCCGCTTCACCTTTCGCAGACGATTTCCTTCTATACCTGGGAGGAGGCCGCTGCAGAACGGGAACGGGCGAGGGAGGAAAAGAGCGAGGGCCTGATGCTGAAACGCAAGGATTCCCCCTATCTGGTGGGCCGAAAGAAAGGTGACTGGTGGAAATGGAAGGTGGCTCCCCTCACTGTCGATGCCGTGCTAACTTATGCGATGAGGGGGCACGGGCGCAGGTCCAACCTCTTTACAGACTATACCTTCGCCCTTTGGGACGGAGACGAGCTGGTGACCTTTGCCAAGGCGTACTCCGGATTAACGGATGAGGAATTTAGGCAGGTGGATGCCTGGATCAAGAAGAATACTTTGGAGCGTTTTGGCCCGGTGCGGAGTGTGACTCCTGAGCTGGTATTTGAGATCGCCTTTGAAGGGTTTGCGGAGTCAAAAAGGCATAAGAGCGGGGTGGCTACCCGGTTTCCCAGGATTTTCAGGTGGCGGAAGGATAAAAAACCGGAGGAAGCGAATACTCTTGAGGAGTTGAAACAGCTTATTCAGAAGTGAACTTCCTGGGAACAGGTCCATATCATTCGCGGGTCATTCGCGAGTCATTGCCGAGTCATTGCCGAGTCATCTGCGACCTCAAGTCGCAGATGACCCGCGAATAAGTCGCGAGTCCCTCGGGGATGATTGGGAGGGGAAGGGAGGAAGGGGGAATGGGGTTATGAGATGAAGTGGGGGGTAATAAGGGATTGGGGGTGATGTACCACCCCGGCCGCTGAAGCGGCCACCCCTCCTCTCCGAGGAGGGGAGTTTAAAGAAAGTTATATGGAAAGGAGGATTCATAACAGGAAGTATCTGGAACCTTGGAGGAAGGAGCTTAGGAATGAGGGGACCTCGGCGGAGGCCTTTCTTTGGAAGTTTTTGCAACATAGGAAGCTGGAAGGGAGGAAGTTCAGGAGACAGCACAGTATTCTGAATTATATCATTGATTTTTATTGTCCTGAGGAAAGATTAATTGTTGAACTGGATGGGATGGGACATTTTACGGAAGAAGGGATGGAGAGGGATAGGAAACGGACAGAGGTCCTGATGGGGCTTGGGTTTCGGGTGATCAGATTTGAGAATAAGAGGGTTTTTGGGGAACTGGAGAAGGTGCTGGGGGAGATTAGGGGGTGTTTTAAAAGTAATGGATAATACCACCCCGGCCGCTGGAGCGGCCACCCCTCCTCGGAGAGGAGGGGAGTTTTTGGGATGAGAAATTTATGGATATAGGTGTTAAATGGTTTAAAGAGCAGGGCTGGGAGGTATTTCCTTTCCAGAAGCAGACCTGGAAGGCATTTCTGGAAGGCAAAAACGGGCTCCTGAACGCGCCTACCGGGAGCGGAAAGACCTATGCCCTCTGGGTGCCCATCGTGCTGGATTATCTTCGGCAGAATCCTGATTATGCTTCCAAACACAAACCGGGCCTCAAAGCCATCTGGATTACTCCCCTTAGGGCCTTATCGGTGGAAATTGAACAGGCTGCCAATCGCTTTGCTGAAGGTGTAGGGAGCAGGCTGACCGTGGGAATCAGGACTGGGGATACTTCTCAGAAACTCAGGGCTGCGCAGAAGAAACAGATGCCCGACCTGTTGATCACCACTCCCGAGAGCCTGCAGCTGCTGCTCTCCTCGAAGGAATACGGCAAGACCTTCAGAAACCTGAATGCCATTGTCATTGATGAGTGGCACGAGCTGCTGGGGACCAAACGCGGGGTGCAGATTGAACTGGCACTCTCGCGACTAAAGACCATTTCTCCCGGCTTGAAGATCTGGGGCATCTCCGCTACCATAGGAAACCTGCAGCAGGCCCGGGAGGTTCTGCTGGGGCCGGCTTCCGAGGCTCTGGAGAACTCCGTTCTCATTAAAGCTAATATCAAAAAGAAGATCACGGTAAGGTCCATCATTCCCGAAAAGATGGAAACCTTCCCCTGGCGGGGTCACCTGGGGCTGCACCTGATGGATGAGGTGGTGCCCATCATCCGGAATTCCAGGACCACCCTGCTGTTCACCAACACCCGC
>CBFGYW010000187.1:0-4262 GCA_965653085.1 uncultured Salinimicrobium sp. | reverse complement strand
AAGGTGGGGTATCTGCAGGAGGACTCCAAGGTAGCCGTGGCTTTTTCCAATTCTCCTTTCAACGGAAGGTTCAGTGTCCACAATTCTGAAACCGGGAAACGCGTCTTCAGGGGAAAAATAAAGGCATCGGAAACAGGGGCCTGGGAGAGCTTCAAACACTACTACTACCTCGACTTTTCCGAAGTAAAGGAGCCGGGCAGATATTATATCAGCCTGCCATCGGGGGTCCGTTCTGCGGAATTCGGGATTGGCAGGAGCGATTCCTATAAAAACTATCAGGAAGACCTTATAGGCTTTATGCGCCAGCAGCGCTGCGGCTACAATCCCTTCCTCGATATGGTCTGTCACCAGCGCGATGGCCGCAGTATGTATGGCCCGATGCCCGATTCCACCTTTATTGATGTAAGCGGAGGCTGGCACGATGCGGGAGACCAGCTGAAATACCTGATCACCTCCAGCAATGCCACCGCCCGGATGCTTAAGGCGTACGAGATGGAACCCGATAAATTCGGAGACAAGGTAAATGACTTAGGCCAGCCTGGTGCCAATGGCATCCCCGATGTCCTGGATGAAGCAAAGTGGGGCCTTGACTGGATGCATAAAATGCACGCCGCCCCCGATCAGCTCTTCCACCAGGTAGCCGACGACCGGGACCACCTGGGAATGAAGTGGCCTGATAAGGATTCCTCTGACTACGGCTGGGGCCCCAACAGTTACAGGGTAGCCTATTTCGCCACCGGAACCCCCCAGGGCCTAAGGGAGCATAAAAGCAAGGCCACAGGAATAGCCAATCTTGCAGGGCGTTCTGCAGCTGCCATGGCGATTGCTGCAAGAATCTGGAGGGACGAACTTGATGATCCTCTCTTTGCTGAAAAATGCGAGAAGGCAGCCATTGAGTTATATGCTATGGGGAAGGCCCAGGAAGGTTTCCAGCAGGGAAATTCCTATAGCTCTCCCTACCGTTACAACGAAGATACCTGGGCAGACGATATGGAGTGGGGGGCTGCGGAACTCTACACCAATACCAAAGACGAAACCTATCTTGAGGACGGAAAACGCTATGCAAAACTTGCAGGCACTGTCTCCTGGATGGACAAGGAAGACGCTGAACACTACAGGTATTATCCTTTCGTGAATGTAGGCCATTACGCCCTCTACCAGCACGCCGATGAGGAAACAAAAAAGGAGCTGGCCCAATATTACCGGGAAGGAATCGAGCAGACGGTAGCCCGTGGAAGGAAGAATGCCTTCAGCATAGGTGTGCCTTTCATCTGGTGCTCCAACAACCTTTCCGTCGCATTGATCACCCAGATCATCCTGTATGAAGAAATGACAGGAGACCTGCAGTTCCACGATTTTATGCTGGCCCAGCGCGACTGGCTCCTCGGAAGAAATCCCTGGGGGACCTCTATGTTCATGAACATTCCCCGCACCGGCGAATATCCCGAGGATGTCCACACCAGCGTCTGGTACCTCACCCGGGAAGAGGTGCCCGGAGGCCTGGTGGATGGCCCGGTTTATGCTTCAGTATACAATAGCCTCACCGGCTTACACCTGGCAGAGCCCGATGAATTCGAGGAATTCCAGACAGAACACGTGGTCTACCACGACGATTTCGGAGACTATTCCACCAACGAACCCACCATGGATGGCACCGCAGGCGCGATCTTTATGATGGCCTATTTCGGAGATACAGTAAATTAAACCCGGTAGAGACGCAAGTCATTGCGTCTCCAATATGCAACGACAATGCAGTTAAAAACCTACAAATACAAGCTTCACCTCAAGGACACCTTCCGCATAAGCCACACCGCCCGTGACTCCCAGGAGACCCTCATCGTCGAGCTCTCCCACGGAGGTTTCACCGGCTATGGCGAAGCCGCCGCCACTTCCTATTACGGAGTGACAGTGGATGGGATGAGCAGGACAATAAAGGATCTTGAGCCTCTCCTTGAAGAAAACATTGAGAAGACTCCCGAGGAAATATGGGCCATCCTGAACCCTCATTTCAAAGGCAACACCTTCGCCCAATGTGCCCTAGACATCGCAGTCAACGATCTGCACGGAAAGAGACTTGGGCAGCCCCTGTATAAACTCTGGGGCCTCGAACTGAAGGACCTTCCGCTTTCCAACTACACCATCGGAATCGACACGGTGGAAAAGATGGTACAGAAAATGCAGGCCTTTCCGTGGCCCCTTTATAAGATCAAGCTGGGTACCCACGAGGATGTGCAGATAGTTTCTGAATTGAGAAAACATACCGATGCCATCTTCAGGGTAGATGCGAACGGGGCCTGGACTGCCAAAGAGACCATAGAAAATTCTAAATTGCTGAAGGAGCTGGGGGTTGAGTTCATCGAACAACCCCTCCCGGCTTCAGATATAGACGGGATGGCTGAAGTTTTCAAACACTCGGCCTTACCCCTCATCGCAGATGAAAGCTGCATCCACGAGAGTGATGTGGCCCGCTGCGCCCCTTATTTCCACGGGGTCAACGTGAAACTCACCAAATGCGGCGGACTCACCCCCGCCCGAAGGATGATTGCAGAGGCGAGGAGTCTGGGACTTCAGGTGATGGTAGGCTGTATGACCGAATCCACGGTGGGCCTTTCTGCCATCGGGCAGCTGCTTCCCCTTCTGGATTACGTCGATATGGATGGGGAGATGCTGATAAAGAACGATATCGCAAACGGAGTCAAGGTTAAGGACGGAAAGACCATCTTTCCCGAAACCAACGGTACCGGCGCAGAATTGACTATTTTTACGGAAGAATTAAAGCACGAATAATATGAAGATTAACGGAAGAATCAGTGTAACCGCCCTTGCTGTAGCCTCCTTGTTTGGAGCGTGTAAATCAGGCCAGATAGAAACTGCCGAACAGACCACCAAGGCAGATCCCATCATTAAGGAAGTAAAAACAGAATACGCTCCCGATAAAAGGGTGGCGCTCTTCGATGTGGAAGCAAAAAAGAACGGGAACCAGCTCATCATAAGGGGAGAATCCAATCTTCCGGAAGCTGTTTCCGAACTGAAACAGAAGCTGCAGGCCCGGAACATCGCTTTCGTTGACAGTATAAAAATGCTCCCTGCTGAAGATCTTCAGGGTAAGACAGAATCCGTTATCCAGATTTCAGTAGCTAACCTGCGTTCCAGGCCTTCTCATTCCGCAGAGCTGGTGACCCAGGCGATCCTAGGTACTCCCGTGAAGGTATATAAGAAAGACGGCGGCTGGTACTATATCCAGACTCCTGAAGGATACCTTGCCTGGGTGGACTATGGTGGCGTGACCCCGATGACCCCTGCAGAACTTGCCAAATGGAGGGCTTCAGAAAAAATAATCTTCCTGGACACCTTCGGATTTTCCTATACAGAACCCAATACCGAATCCCAGGAGGTTTCAGATCTCGTTGCAGGGAACATTTTAGAGCTTCTGGGCGCGGAAAACGGATTTTACAAGGTAAAGTACCCTCACGGAAAGATCGCCTTCATATTGCAGGATAAAGCCCTTTTATACGAGAACTGGCTCGCATCCCTGGAGCAGACCGGAGAGAGCCTGGTGGAAACCTCCAAAAACCTGATGGGCCTCCCATACCTCTGGGGCGGGACCTCTGCCAAGGGCGTTGACTGCAGCGGCTACACCAAAACCATCTTCTTCCTCAACGGAATCATCCTTCCACGCGATGCTTCCCAGCAGATACACACCGGAATTGAGGTGGACTCCACCCGCGACTTCGAGAACCTGAAACCCGGCGACCTCCTCTTCTTCGGAAGAAAAGCCACCGCCGACAGTCCCGAAAGGGTCATCCACGTAGGAATGTGGATAGGTGACAACAAGTTCATCCATTCCATGGGCGATGTGCACATCAGTACGATGGATAAGAACGACCCTGAGTTTGATGAGTACAACTACAACCGCTACCTGCGTACCAAGAGGATCCTGGGGCAGGAGGACGAAAAGCTCATCCAGCTTACCGAGAGTGAGCTGTTTATGGACAGGAAATAGAATTTCACATTACCGCTAATTATTGAAGGTGGTTTAAGGTGTCGCCCTTCCAGGGCTTCTTTGTGTGTGAAAGGCTTTTTCTACAAAGGTATTGCCCTTCCAGGGCAGGGCCGTCTGTATCCCGAGCTGTTTCACCCCTGGAAGATGTTTATTTTATATAATCACTATCTTCTACCTCCTGGGCTGTTTCAACCCCTGGAAGAGGTTTATTTTATATAATCACTATCTTCTACCTCCTGGGCTGTTTCAACCCCTGGAA
>CBFGYW010000186.1:0-4363 GCA_965653085.1 uncultured Salinimicrobium sp. | reverse complement strand
CAGCCCGATGCCGTGGTTACCATCGCCGACAGGTTCGAAACCATCGCCACTTCCATCGCCGCCGCCTACCAGAACATCCCCCTGGTGCACGTGCAGGGGGGAGAGGTGACGGGCAGCATCGATGAGAAAGTGCGCCACGCCAACACCAAGCTGGCCGACCTGCACCTGGTGTGCAGCGAAGAGGCCTATCAGCGGGTGCTGAAACTGGGCGAGGAACCGGAGTCGGTCATCAATACCGGCTGCCCCTCCATCGACCTGGCAAGGCAGGTGAACGAAAATCCGCAGCTGGATTTCGACCCACTGCAGAAATACGGAGGCGTGGGCCCGGCCCTCAGCTGGAAGGAGGGCTATATCGTGGTTATGCAGCATCCGGTTACCACAGAATACAAAGAAGCAAAAAAACATATCCTGGAGACCCTGAAGGCCATCAAGGCCCTGGGATATCCCACCTTCTGGTTCTGGCCAAATGTAGATGCGGGATCTGACGGAACCTCCAACGGCATCCGTTCCTTCCGGGAGAATGAACAGCCACAGAACATCCATTTTTTTAAAAACATGGAACCCGTTGATTTCCTGAAGCTGGTAAAGAACGCCAAAGCCCTCATCGGCAACTCCAGCGCCGGACTCCGGGAATGCGCCTACCTGGGGGTTCCGGTAGTCAACATAGGAAACCGTCAGTACCGAAGGACCAGAGCGGAAAACGTGGTGGATGTAGGCTATGACCAGAAGGAAATATCCCGGGCCACCAAAGCCGCCATTACACGGGAAAAATTTCCGCCTTCCGAAATCTACGGCACCGGGAATGCCGGAGAACGAATAGCAGAGATCCTGGCCACCGCCGATCTGAAGTTCAGTAAAACCATCACTTACTAGGCCTCCGGAATCCTGCGATTTTCGTATATTCGCAATAAACCAAGAATTATGAAAAGGCAGCTCTTAATGCAAAAAGCTTTTGAAGATCGAATTCTTATGGAAGGCATTCAGAAACTTGCAATGAGGTCCGGCTCTTTTGATTTTCTGGCAGAGGAAGAGGAGTTATATAGTGATTCTGATATTATTGAAAAACCATTGTAAAAACCTCACCCCCCTCTTATGCTGGCCGTTGCTAACTACCACTACATCCGCGAGGATTTTTCCGCACCTTTTCCTTCCATTTTCGGACTCACACCCCAGCAGTTCAGGAAGCAGCTGGAAGAGCTTTCGAAGTATGGTAGTTTCATATCACAGCAGCAGCTGCTGGAATTCCGGCACAAGCCCTTTGACAAAAATTACCTGCTCATCACTTTCGATGACGGGCTCAGGGAGCAATATGAGCTGGCAAAGCCAATCCTGGACGAGCTGGGCATCCCCTTCCTGTTTTTCATCAACACCGCCAATTTTCAGCAGAAACAGGTCTCCCTGGTCCACAAGATCCATTTACTGCGTTCCCGGGTCTCTTCGGAAGAGCTGCTGAACGAGCTGGCAAAACATACCGCCCTCAGCCTGGATCCGGAAGACGAGAAGCTGGCCCTTTTCCATTACAACTACGATGACGAGAAGACCGCTATCCTGAAATACCTTTTGAATTTCAAACTGTCGATCCCACAGCAGCAGAATTTCATAGATCCGCTGTTCCGGCAGCACTACGATGAAAAATCCGTGGCGGAGCAGCTGTATTTCAGCGATGAGATGTTACAGCAGCTGTACGCCCAAGACGCCCTTGGTTCCCATTCGCATCAGCATCTGCCGTTGGGACAGCTCACTTCAAAAGACTTAAAAAGGGAACTGGAGCAGACCCAAAATTATTTTTTCAATACCTTTGGATCACGGGCAAAAGCCATCAGCTATCCCTACGGATCCAAAGAAGCCTGTTCGGGAATTAAGGAGCAGGTGCAGTCAGCCGGCTTTGAACTGGGGTTCACGATGGAAAGGGCTGTGAATGCCTCCCTTCAGAAAGATTCCCTGCTGCTGTCACGCTATGACTGCAACGACCTGCCTGCAGGAAAAAATGACCTGTTCACAACAAAGCAGCCATTCCAGCAACCCGAATTACGAAAATGGCACCAGGATCCATAAACCAATTATCTGCGAAAAATCCGGGAGATCTGCGAAATCTGCGGGAAAAAAAACACCTCAAGCAACAAAAAAACCCAATCTTGAGAATCATCCTCCTCACCAGTACCAGCCTCCGCCACAGATACCTAGCCCATAAACTCTCCCGGGAATTCGAACTTGAACTGGTGGTCGCAGAAGGCAAATCGGAAAAGATCGAGGACACCTCAAACCTCTCCGAAGAAGATGCCGCCTTTACCACCCGCCATTTCGAGATGAGAAATGAGAGTGAAATGAAATACTTTGGAACCTATAAGGAATTCCCTGAGGAGGTACCGGTACTGGAACTCCCGCACGGGCAGATAAATTCCCCCCAGCTGCTGGAGCTGGTGGAAAGCATCAACCCCGATTATATCGTGCTCTTTGGCACCTCCATCATAAAAAGTTCACTGCTGGACACCTACCGAAGCAGGATCATCAATCTGCATCTCGGCCTCTCCCCCTACTATAAGGGTTCGGCCACCAACCTTTTCCCCTACTACTACGGCGAGCCCGAATGTATAGGAGCCACCATCCACCTGGCCTCCTCGGAAGTAGACCAGGGCGAGATCCTTCACCAGCTGCGCCCCAATATTGACTCTGAAGACGACCTTCACAGCATTGGCAACAAGACCATCCTCCTGGCGGGGCAAGTGTTGCCGGAGGTTCTGAAAACCTTTGCTGAAAAACATCTCACTCCCCATCCGCAACTGCCAGCGGGGCGGATCTGCAGGATAAAGGAGCTCACGCAACCGGTGCTGCGGAAGATCTACCAGAAATTCGAAAATGGAATGCTGAAAGAATATCTCGACGACAAGCAACGCCGCGATGCTGCCCGGCCAATTGTGGAAGGACTGGGTAATTAAAGTCCCATTTAACTTTCTAAAGTGTATTTATATCCGCCCGATTCTTCTCTTAAGATCTCTGGAACTATGATGAATCATCAGAATATCCAAGGATTCATCTCCCTTTATCCTATAAATAATTCTATAACTGCCTTCTATAAGTTCTCTTATAGTATCCTTATTAATCTCCTCAACTATTTTTCCGGCGCGGATATGATCTTTTAAGATTTGTGTCCGGAGGTAAAGTCTTTCGATTTGCAGTTGAGCGTAACGTTTTGAATCTCGTGAAATAAAATCATGGATTTCTTTAAGATCATCCTTGGCTTCCTTAAGCCATCCTATTTCAACCATCTCTCCATTTCGACCTTTATTGCCTCCTCTGAAATAGTTGATCCACCAGTTTTTGAAATGGCAATTCTTTTTTCAAGTTTGTCAATGAAAACCAAACGGTCAATTAATTCGTCAATTGCAAACTCCTCCTCCGGGAATTTATCAATATGTTCCTTTAATTTCTCTTTTGAGATCATTTTACTGTTTTTAATAAATGTAATAAAAATTCCATTCTTATACACGGGTTCGGGTTAATCAGAAACAAATTTAGACCAAACACATTGGGTAAACAATGATAGTTAATCAACTATGAGAGGGTTCTTCTGAAATCCCTCCTGACTTATTGTATTGCATATATTTTTCGTTTCTTTACTTTTATATAATAAAAAATGAAGATCCTAGGTCTCATCCCAGCCCGCGGGGGCAGCAAAGGGATTCCCGGTAAGAACATCAGACTCCTGGGAGGGATGCCCCTGCTGCAATATACCTACGAAGCCGGCAGGAAGTCCGGAAAGCTGTCCGCCCTGATCCTGAGTTCCGATGATCCCGAAATCATAGCTGTTGCCAAAAACATAGGCCTGGAGGTCCCTTTTGTCCGTCCTGCAGAACTTTCCGGAGACGCTACCACCAGCCTGGAGGTCATTCTTCACGCTTTAGAATCTGTTGAGGAAAAGGGAGAAGCCTATGATGCCGTCTGTCTTCTTCAGCCCACCACCCCCTTCCGAAGAGAAGGCCTCATAGACGCTGCTATCGAGAAATTTATCAATGGAGGTTACGATTCCCTGGTCAGCGTCAGGGAGGTCCCCGCAGAATTCAATCCGCACTGGGTGTTTGAGCAGGACGGGGAACTGCTGAAGGTCGCAACCGGGGAGGAGCAGATCATCACCAGAAGGCAGGACCTGCCCAGGGCATACCACCGCGACGGCGCCATCTACCTCACCCGGACGAAAGTCCTGAAGGGAGGATCGCTCTACGGAAATCGGATCGGTTTCCTCGACACCACCGGTTCCCCCTATGTCAATATTGACCTTCCCAAAGACTGGGAAAAGGCGGAAGCACTTGTAAAATCTTTAAGCTGATGTGTGGGATCGCAGGCATCATCTCCCCTGAAGCCTCTT
>CBFGYW010000185.1:0-4377 GCA_965653085.1 uncultured Salinimicrobium sp. | reverse complement strand
GGCAAAATCATTCACAGAGAAGGTGCCCTTGGAGCGCAGGGAGATCTTCACGATCTTCTCCTGCTGATTCTCAATGAAGATGACAGCAAACACGATCCCGCTTACCGAAAGCCCGTAATTCACAAAACCTTCGGTGTCACCCTTTTTGAAGTTATGCCGGTCCAGCTCCTCCTGGGAAAGGGTGATATAGGCAGTGCGGTATTCCTCCACCACCACCAGATTCTTCAGGGCCACCCCCAGCAGCTGGAGTCTTCCGAAGCTGTTGGTATCGTAAATGTTTTCGTGGATAGTGGTATTGTCGGCACCCTTTTCGATCAGGTGGGCAATGACCTGGTGGGTGATGCTGGTGGTAGAGCGGTAGCGGAAAGAGCCCGTGTCGGTCATTATTCCGGTGTAAAGACAGGTGGCTATCTGTCCGGTGATCTCTTCGGTCCAGCCTATCTTTTCGATGAAGTGGTACACCATCTGACAGGTGGCACAGATGCTGACATCGCTGTAGGTGAATCTAGCGTAATCATCGGGCTGCTGGTGATGGTCTATCATGACGAAGTCGGCAGTGGCATTTTCGAGGGAATCCTTCATATCACCTGCCCGGGAGAGGCTGTTGAAGTCGAGGGTGAAGATAAGATCGGCCTCTGCAATATGTTTATCACAGTTGGCGGTGTCCTTGTCATATATGAGGACTTCCTTAGAGGAAGGCATCCATTTCAGGAAGTCGGGGAAATCATTGGGGGCTATAAGCTGCACATAATGCTCTTCCTTTTCCAGCAGCAGTTTCAGCGCCAGGGTAGAGCCCATGGCATCGCCGTCTGGGCCTTTATGGGGGACGATCACTATTTTCTTCGGGCTGCTGAGCAGTTCCTTTAGTTCGGCTATTTCCTGGTTTGTCATAGAGGGCGAAGATACGGATTAATGGGAAAAAATTATAGGGGGGAGGAATTGGGAATTGGGAGTTCCAAATATTGATTTAATGTATTTCTGGAACTGCAGGTTTATTTTTCCCTGAATTTTCTTTTTATCGCATTTTCCACCCGGAGGAACATAATGAGAATCAGAATCAGAAGGATAGAAATGCCCGCAATTAATGCAGTCATGGGAGGAAGCTGTACAACCAGGCCGAATAAACTGATGAAAACCATTACAAGCCCCGTTTTGACCATTTCCCGGGAAGAGATCCTTTGCGCATATACCCACCGATCTTCACTGAGCATCGAACTGCGGGTGCGATAGCCATAAAGGTGATTTATCTTTTTGGGTGGAAATTGCTTAGTGATGAAACCAACAATGACAAAAATGACACCGGAGAGCGAAAGGGTAAGGAATAAGGGATTTTCGAATGACATAAGGGGCCAGAAAATTAGTAGAAGAAGCATTATAATGTAACTGGTTCCCAAATTACATAATTCTAGTTAAGAGAGGAGAAATAATATACCCTGAACCTAAATTAGGTACCTAGAAATAGAATTTGGGTTCCTCTAAAGAAAAATAGTACTTTTGCAGCCAATTTAAAAATAAAGAGAAAATGGCGACAAATAGAACTTTCACTATGTTAAAGCCTGATGCTGTTGAAAACGGACACATTGGAGCGATTTTAGAGATGATCAACTCGGCAGGATTCAGGATCGTGGCGTTGAAGAAGACCCAGATGACCAAAGCTGATGCCGAGGCTTTTTACGCTATCCACAGCGAGCGTCCTTTCTTCGGGGAGCTGGTTGAATTCATGACCAGAGGTCCTATTTTAGCTGCCATCCTTGAGAAAGAGAACGCAGTAGAGGATTTCAGGACTCTTATTGGGGCTACCAATCCTGCGGATGCTGCGGAAGGTACCATCAGAAAGAAATATGCTGCTTCGGTAGGGGAGAATGCTGTTCACGGAAGTGACGGCGATGAGAATGCTGCCATCGAGGGGGCTTTCCATTTCTCTGGAAGAGAGATGTTCTAAGACTTTTTTGGCATTCGGAATTTTATATTAGGCCACCTTTTGGGTGGTCTTTTCTATTTAGGGTAAGGGCTCCCGCAGATTACGCAGATCTCGCGGATTTATCGCGGATTTTGAGGAATGACTTTTGGCTCCCGCAGATTACGCAGATCACGCGGATTTTTCGCAGATTTTTGGATTGACTCTTTAAAACCTGTGGTGAGCTGTACTGGCCACCATACTCGCAGCCAGGGTGACTGCATTTATGTCGAGGTGTTTCTTCCACAGTACTGAATCCTGGTTCTTGGGTTTCAGCCAGAAATCCTCGATTTCCTGCGTCAGGGGGAAATATTCTTCAAAAGGAGACAGAGATATCCCCTGCTGGTTAAAGATGGCTCTACTGCCCTTTAAAACGTGCAGAGCGAGGGACAGGCCGCATTCGCGGAAGGCGAGGCGGCGGGCGGAGGTGAAGCTGAATTCCTTTGAGCTTTTCAGATTTTCAAGTCCGCTAAGGCAATCCTGCAGCAGCTTTTCAGGGTCCATCGGTTCGGGCAGGGATCTATTCTGAAGTAAACACTCAGCTGCCTTCACACTGTTGAGCAGAAGCCCACCAATACCAAGAGTATCCTTGGTTTTAAAATCCCTTTCAAAACAAAGCTTCTCGAATTCAAAAGCCAGCTTTTTTAGCTGAGGCGCCAGTTCGGGGACTGCAGCTTGAAGGCTTTCTGAAAGGATAAGGCCTTCCAGGGGGTCGTGTATGCCGGAGGAATTCACCTGGGGGCGGGAGAGGTCGATGCTCATCTTCCAGAACATCCTGGTCTCCCCGTCTACCTTCAGAAGGAATTTCCTGCCTGCCAGCAGCAGTTCTGCTGCCTGGTACAGGTATTCCTTGTCTCCTGTTTCTTCCGCCATCTTCTGAAGGCTGCCGATCCAGCGGGTGTTGTAATGGAAATACTGCCCGTCCCTTTCCCATTCCAGCCGCTCGTCCAGGGGTTCTGAAGGCTGGCGTTCGCGCAGGGTTTTTCCAATGCGCAGGCCTCCTGCCGTGGGGTGGGCCTGGCCTTCGGCATCGGGGAGGCCGCTGATCCAGCCTCGTCGGGGATCGGTAAGGCCGAAGCGGCCCAGTTTGCGGTGTACCAGTTCGGTGAGTCTTCGGGCTTTATCAGAGTATTCCTTTTTCCCATAGATATCTGAAAGTCCGAGGAAGGTCTTTACTGCAAAGGCATCGGTCCAGAGGTAGCGTTGGAAAGCTTTGGTGTCATCTCCGTTCAGGCCGGTTCGCAGGGCATAGGCATCCATCAGGTCCCTGGCAGAAGTGAGGTTATTGGTTTTTTGGGGTTCCATAGTTAAGAACTGGTTTCTTTCATTGCTACCAATGAATAACGGAAAGGTAAAATGCTTATTGCTGCGCTTTCCCTGCTATCGGGGGAGATTCTGACTAACGTCAAATTATTTGGCACCCAAGGTTCTCCTTCCACGACTCCAGAGAAGTCTGGTATTTGTAGAAATGGATCCTGTTTTTATTCCTGGCCCCGACGGGGCCGAACCTTCAGGCAACTGATGTCTCTCAGCCGAGCGATATTCTTTTGTGAGGATATGCAAAGATGCACCTCCTCCGGAGGTGACAGCTGTGGGTGGGTCATTTTCTACAAAGGTGACACTCCTCTGGAGTGAATTTAAAACCTGAAACCAAAGAGGCCAAAGGACCGGGATCTCATTATTCTGACTATGCCCTGGATTCGAACTAAAGTTAGCTGAAGAAATTAATGGAGATTCTTCATGTGGAGAATCACACTAAGCGAAACCTGCCACTCGTCCTGCCAACTCTTAACTCTTAACTCTTAACTAAAAAACCCTACCTCAACACCAGTTTCTGTATCAACTCCCGGCCCAGCTCCTCATTCAGCATCCTGATGATCTTTTCCCGGCCGTAGCTCAGCTCCTCCCGCAGCACCGAGGAGCTCAGCTGCACGTACAGGGTTTCCTTGTCCAGCTTGATGGAGGTGGTATATTTCTCAATGGCGGGGCCCATCTGACTGTTCCAGACCTCCCTCACATTTACCTTGTCAAGGCCCTTCTGCAATTTGTTCTTTTCCACAAATTCCTTCAGGGCGTCGCTGATGCTGATATGTTCGTTATTCCTCTTGTTCATAATCGCTGGAATAGGGGGTGAATTTTTTATAAGTGTAGGTGATCCCGTGCTGGTTTTTAACCACTATCTCCTCTTCCTCTGAAGACAGTAAAGTTTCCTTCCAGCTGTTGTAGGGGGTGCTGTAATATAGGTTGATGCTGTCGTTTTCCACCTTCACCTCCAGTATTTCCTCATCGTCGGAAGTGATGAAGCTTCCGCCCAGCTGTGGCCTCACCTTCTTGCGGAAGCCTTTGTTGTCTTCCACCACAATATAATCCTTTCTGATAGCCCTGAAGCTCGCCCAGTTCGATTTCATAAAAAACCTCAG
>CBFGYW010000184.1:0-4381 GCA_965653085.1 uncultured Salinimicrobium sp. | reverse complement strand
ATGATGTATTGCGTTCAGGAGAATCTCCAAATCCAGATAAGGAGCTTTTACATGAATCATTACGTACTGAAATCGAAAGAGCTTTGGAGACTTTGACTCCCAGAGAAGCAGATGTTATTAGGCTTTATTTCGGATTAGGAGATCAGCATCCAATGACTCTGGAAGAGATCGGAGAAACTTTTGACCTGACAAGAGAGCGCGTGCGCCAGATAAAGGAGAAAGCAATTAGAAGGTTGAAACATACCTCCAGAAGCAAGATTTTAAAGACATACTTAGGATAATTCCTATTGATGATGACAACAGTATATCCTTCGGGAATAACTGTTCGTTTTTTGATTGATGAAAGGACCCCGGAGTGATTACCGGGGTCTATTTTTTTATAACACCGGATAACAGATCCTGGTTACCTATTCTCTGCTCAGCAAACAACTTCCCCCCTTGCGAGCTAATCTTCGATTCAGATCAGTTGTTTATTTCCCGAAAGTCATAGACTCCGGCAAAAAATGCTATAATGAGTAAGATTAAGATGATAACTGCAATAATACAGCCCCATTTTCCTGCACTAATTTCCTTTTTGGGTTCTTTTTCAACTTCCATGACCTCTCTTTTTTCATCTATTACACGAATTTAAATCAAGTTACATAAAGATACGATTTTAGAAATAAACCTGTCTCCCTTCGCTTTCAATCTGAAGAGTCCAGTAAACCTGAGTAAAAGAAATGGAAGTTATTCAAATCATCGTTATCATCAGCCTTTTATTCTAACCTCTCTCCTACTTTGCATAATTCTTGCTATTTTTGAAGCACACTCACGACATAGCTAATATGACTACCAAACTAATTGCCCCTTCCGTTTTAGCAGCCGATTTCGCGAATCTTCAGCGAGATGTAGAAATGATAAATCAAAGTGACGCCGACTGGTTTCATATTGACATCATGGACGGAGTTTTTGTTCCGAATATTTCGTTTGGAATGCCCGTCCTTCAGGCGATCGCAAGGCATGCCAGAAAAACTATAGATGTTCATTTAATGATTGTCGATCCCGACAGGTACATTAAAGAATTCGCAGCTCTTGGCGCAAATAATCTCACAGTACATTATGAAGCCTGTACCCATTTGCACCGCAGCTTACAGGCCATAAAAGCAGAAGGAATGAAAGCTGGAGTTGCAATAAATCCTCACACCAGTGTGGAGTTGCTGGAAGATGTCATTGCAGATGTAGATCTGGTGTGCCTTATGAGCGTGAATCCAGGCTTCGGTGGACAGAGTTTTATTGAAAACACCTTTCGAAAGGTCAGGAAACTGAAAGAGATAATTACCCGGAATGGGGCTTCTACCCTTATTGAGATAGATGGAGGTGTAACCAGTGAAAATGCCGCAAAACTTATTGATGCGGGGGCAGACGTCCTGGTTGCGGGGAGTTTTGTTTTCAAGGCGGAAAACCCTTCAGAAACCATTAAAAATCTAAAAGAACTTGCCAACTCCTGAGTCTTCAAAAATATTTGATCTTATTGTTATTGGAGGTGGTCCAATTGGTATAGCCTGCGGACTGGAGGCAAAAAAGGAGGGGCTCGATTATCTGATAATTGAAAAAGGATGTCTAGTAAATTCCTTGTATAACTACCCTGCGAATATGACGTTTTTCTCTACTTCCGAGAAACTGGAGCTGGACGATATCCCTTTCATCAGCAACAATCCTAAGCCTAAAAAGGCTGAGGCTTTGGAATATTACCGCAGGATCACAACTTCAAACCACCTGAACATAAATCTTTTTGAAGAGGTAACTGAGGTCACTTCTGTGGAAGATCATCTTCAGATTATTACCTCTAGAGGAAAATATACGGCTAAAAATGTAGTGATTGCTACAGGCTTTTACGACATTCCCAATAAGTTAAATATTCCTGGAGAGAACCTACCAAAGGTTTCCCATTATTATGGAGACCCTCACTATTATGCCACTCAGAAAACTGTTGTGGTTGGAGCAAGCAATTCTGCTGTTGACGCTGCTTTGGAAATTTACCGTAAAGGCGGAAAGGTCACCATGGTTATCAGGAGCCCCAGGATTGGGGAGAGGGTAAAGTATTGGGTGAAGCCGGATATTGAAAACCGGATTGATGAAGGCAGCATTCAGGCTATTTTCAATGCAGATTTGAAAGAAATTAAGGAAGGGGAAGTTCTCATTTCCACAAGTGAAGGCATTGTACGCCTGGAAAATGATTTTGTTCTATTACTTACAGGCTATCGCCCTAATTTTCAGTTTCTGCAGGACATTGGTATCCGTCTATCTGACGATGGCAAAAAAATACCGCAATATGATCCGCATACAATGGAAACAAATGTCAAGGGTATTCATCTGGCGGGCGTAATATGTGGAGGCATAGAAACCCACAAGTGGTTCATCGAGAATTCCCGAATTCACGCAGTAATGATCATAAGAGATATAATTGCCAAACAGGCTATAAAATAGAAGAAGGACAATTACTTGTCCTTCCTCTACCCTCTCCTTTTCCCCCAAAAAGGAAAGGCTCCAAAATAACTTTCTAGAAATTGTAAAGTTTTTATGAAAGAGAGGACTCCAGCTCTTCCTGAAGCCCCCTCTTTACCTCCACCCACTAATTACCTCCAGGTTCATTCTTAAATTGGTTTCAAAGAAGGGCCCCGGACTCCCCCAGAGACCCTTCTTCTACTCTGCCCCAACATATTCTTAATATATCTATCCTAAATTCAGCATCTGGTGAAAAGAAGAGCCCCACCTGTGATGGGGACTCTTCCCACTACTACACCACGCTTAATTAACTAACAATTGCTTTTGATATGCCTCGCCTGAATCGAGCTCAAGGCGGTAGATATATACTCCCTTCATCAGGTTATTATTTTTTATTTCTACTTCATACTCAACCCCCGGCTCCACTTGCCCCTTGTACAATTTGGAAATTTCCCTGCCATTCAGGTCATATAGATTCAGAATAGCACCTGCTGACCTATTTAGTCTGAATTTTATAGTTGTACTTATGTCCATAGGGTTGGGATAAGCCGTAAAGACCTCCAGCCCTTCCGCCAACTCTTTCTCTTCAACAGTCTCAGGTGTCTTACTTAAAGACCCGGATTTAGGTTTATGTATTACAATCGAACCTCCTCCTATATAAGTGGTAGGGTCTGCATTCTCCTCGGCGTTGAGCATATTGTCATACAACACTCCCTGGCTATTCCAGATCTTGATCCTGAAAAGATCAACAGTATGATATGTAGTTTCCTCCGCATCTATAACAGTCACCATAAACTTGTATTCTCCCATTCCATTAACCTTTCCTATTCCTTTATAGGTAGCTTTAAATCCTCCGGAAACTACAAGGCTCATTTTTTCGTGAGAATCACTTTGGAAGTCAATATTTCCGGTCTTGAATTGGAAGCTCGTATTTCCGCCCACCTCTCCAATGTCATTCTTGCCAGTCTTGTATTTCGCATTAAATCCAAAGTGGGCTTTTCCTACGGCATCGCTTCCTATTAATGCTCCCTCTGGTGAATTGAACCAGCCTCCACCAGTAACGAAACCACCATTAGGGTCATACAGTACAACATACTCTGAATATCCGGTTGCTGTCATCCCACAATGATCGGTAAGCTCCAGAATTATAGTATATACTCCGGCAGGTAGATTTTCGAAAGTATGAGTTGTTTCCGATCCCGTCGCTGCAGCTGAATATTCCTGAACCACTGTATTCCCGTTATAGGCCTTCCAGGTGACACTTTTGATGTTATCGTCCGAAAATTTACCTTTCATTGGAATAGGAGTTCCTATTTCCCGCGGGCCATCCGGTGCAATAAAACTTATCTCATTGGGAGCTTTATTACTTACTGTAATTAATTGTGTTTTAGGATTTGATGAGATATTATTTTTATCGGTAGCGGTCCATATTATTTCCGTTTCTCCAATGGGAAACATCTCATCTAATTTAAGACCGTCACTGCGACTTCCGGTGATAAGAGTGCCACTACAATTATCCTTTACTTCAGGAGGAGTTATTGCCAGATAGGCACCACAACCTCCTGCACCAGTTTCTACAGCAATAGGCATCACCTCTTGGATTTCAGGCTTTTGATCATCCACAACAGTTACCTGGGTCATGCAGGTAGCTGTATTCCCGCCACTATCTTTCACCGTTAGGACGACATTTTGTAACCCTAGATCAGTACAGCTGAATTGCGATGGAACTATTGATATCTCGGCAATTTCAATATCGTCAGTACTGTTATTATTGATGTCTTCCACAGAAAGAACCGCTGAGCCATTTGCGTCGAGTATCACAGTGACATTGGTAATACAGTTTGCCGTGGGTAATTCATCTATATTACTTACTGAAACCGTGATCTGCTGTGTAGAA
>CBFGYW010000183.1:0-4397 GCA_965653085.1 uncultured Salinimicrobium sp. | reverse complement strand
CTATGACCCTGTTTGTCATGGCGTTTGCCGTGAGTGGTGGCCTGTACCTTGGAAGGGCTGTGCGGAAAATCCTTGAAGACCAGCGAAGAGGAGGTTTCAGCTATTTTTTCCAGTCTTTTGGAGGCTCCTTTAAAGGATCCTATGGCTTCGTAAAAATCATCTTCATCTATTCCCATATGCTGACAGATCCATTTGGCCCCCGCCAGATTCTTCAGGTTGTGTTCCCCAAAAACTTCTATGGGCATCTCCCCTTCTGAAGTTTCCAGATAGGTCTTCCCGTTCCTAACCTGATATTCCGGGGTATTATAAGGATGTTTCCTGATGGAATTGAGGGTTTCCTCGGCTAGCCTTTTCAGCTCTGGATCTTCCTCATTATATACGAGGATTCCGCCCTTGACGATGGAGTCAATGAAGATCCGGAACTGATCCACATAGTTTTCAAAAGTTGGAAAGACGTTAATATGGTCCCACGCAATTCCGCTTAACAAGGCAATATTAGGCTTATAAAGGTGGAACTTGGGCCTGCGGTCTATGGGGGAGGATAGATATTCATCGCCCTCCAGGACAATGAAATCATTCTTTTCTGTGAGATGTACCATGGTGTCAAAACCTTCAAGTTGCGCGCCCACCATATAATCAACCTCCTTTTCATGATACTTCAGAACGTGAAGGATCATGGAAGTAATGGTTGTTTTCCCGTGGGAACCGCCAATTACGACGCGGGTCTTATATTTGGACTGCTCATAGAGGAATTCAGGATAGGAATACACCTTTACTCCCAACTCCCTGGCTTTTAGCAGTTCATGGTTGTCTGCTTTGGCATGCATCCCCAGGATAACAGCGTCTAATTCACTGGTGATTTTTTTTCCGGGAACCAGCCAAAGCTTTCCGGGAGAAGATTAAACTTCCGAAGTCGGGACATTGAGGGTTCATAGATCATGTCATCACTACCAGTAATGCGGTATCCTTTATGGTGGAGAGCCAGGGCCAGATTGTGCATGGCGCTGCCCCCTATGGCTATAAAATGTAAATACATACTAGAATTTTGGGTAAAGATAATTTTTATCCCGCACATAATGAGGTAGGGATGAGCAGCAGAAACTGTAGGAAATTACCTCAGAAAGTAGTTCAAATCTCTCATCGCCACAAACTTCCATAGCTGAATTCTTTAAGATATTTTGATTTATTATATCTAAAAATTTTCCTAAAACTTTTTTGTTTCCAAAAATGTTGTATTTTTAGCCCACCCTACTTTATTGACATTGCGGCAGAAACTGCCCTAAAATTATAAATCCTGAGTTAACAGGAGTTTATAATTTTTTTTTAATCTTTGCCTTATATTTGAACCAGAAATAAATAAATGATCATCGATTAATTTAACACTTAGAGCCTATGCGAATTTTTACTCTGGGGAAAAACGGAATACCCTTATTCCTTTTCGCCCTAATTTTATTTAGCGGAACTTATTCATCCTACGGGCAGTGCCCAACGGTGGATGACCCTACACAGGAATTTTGTTATCCATCCACAGTAGCAGATTTAATGGCAACGGTAGATGGAGAAACTCTCAGATGGTACAGGAATGAAACTTCCACCACCCCCATTCCTGAGGACGAGCTCTTACAGGACAATGTTTATTATGCCGGAAACGCGGCAGGAACCTGTAGTGAAAGGATACCGGTAACAGTTACCGTAGATGAGCTTCCTGCACCTATATCTTTGACAGGCAATTTTTGGCAGGCTTGTTTATATGGGGAGCAGGACGAAGATATTGTAACGGCTGCAAACCTTGCAGATCTTGTAAGAACGACCAACAATGCGTATTTTATTGAAATATTCGCAACAGAAACAGGGGGGACTGCCTTAGCTGCCACGGATATTTTAATTGCAGGAAACACCTATTTTGTTGCACAAACTGAACCCGACGGTTGTTCTTCCCCGAGAATAGCAATTAATTATGACACAGTACTTACTACAACTCCAACAGGAGAGGATGTGCAAATATTCTGTAATACAGGAGATGTCATTCCAACTGTTGCAGACCTTGAAGCGAGCGGTATAAACAGATGGTATAGTACAGCTACATCAAATCCAGCCCTTGATCCTTCTACACCTCTTGTCCACGGAGAGACTTATTATGCTACTCGCATAGTAAGCAGAAATGATTCAAATCAACCTCCTTGTGAAAGCGTAGATCGATTTGCTGTTTATGTGTCTCTGGAAACCATTTTCGAAAATGAAGTCCAACTTTTTTGTGAGTCCGTTGGAACTGGAAATGATGGAGGTGCCGCTGCGGTAAGCGATTTAAGTCCTGAAGGCGGAAGTTGGTATTCTGACTCTGCTCTCACTAACGCCGTGGCTGCTGATGTAAAACTAGTAAATGGAGTAACTTATTACCTTGGAGATGAGGATGGCAATTGCCGAAGTACAAGTGTGACCGTAACTCTTGAAGATGCTCCTAATGCAGGAGGCACCGCTTTCATAGATGTATGTTCAAATGAAGAACCTTTCGATCTAGCAACCAGAATGGCAACAACTACTTTAGGACCAGCGGACCTTGGAGGAACTTTCTCTCCACCATTGGCTAGTGGTACCACCATTTTTAACCCGGCAGTCGACATTGCTCAAAGGTATACCTACACGGTAGTTTCCCCTACGGATTGTCCTTCTGACTCAGCTTATATAACTGTGACAATAGTTGAGGCCCCAAATGCTGGAGAGTCAATTAATGAAACAATTTGTAGTTCAGAATTAACCAATGTTCCTGGATTAATAGCTGAATTTTCTTCTTACCTAGAAGGAAGAGACCAAAATGGAACTTTCGATGTTGTAGGAACTGAAGCTGTTGAAACTTATACTGTTTTTGAACTTTATAATGCATTCAGCGATGAACTTGAAGTTAACCCAATTGGCACCTTCTCTGTCACTTATAATGTGACAAATGAAAATAACTGTACAGATTCTGCAGAAATTAACATTACGGTAGAGGAGACTCCTAATGCTGGTTCTAGCACATCCATCCAATTAACCGAAGACCCAAATGAAGTTTCACTTGAAGAGGCTCTAATGGGAGAATCTACAGGAGGAACTTGGACCGATTCAAACAATAATTCTGTAGCGGGTACCCTTACTCCGCAGGAAGCCGGTGTATTCACATATACCATTACCAATGCTTCCGGCTGTTCAGCCACAGCTACAGTAACCTTTCTTGCAATTGCACAGGATTGTCCAATAGTTACTCAGACGACCCAACGTTATTGCGCTAACATCGGCACGACAAAACCAACTATTTCTTTATTGAATCCTACCAGTGCTGTATGGTATGCTTCTGAAGATGCAATTGAGCCTCTTCCTGCCAATACGATTTTGGTAGACGGAGCAGTTTATTATGCAGGAACTGCAGATGGATCTTGTACTGAAAGACCTAGTGTCACTATCGATCTTTTCGATACTCCTAACGCAGGAAAAACTACTCAAGTAAGTTTCTGTGTGAATGAATCAGCCGTAAATCTAGTTGACTACATCACCCCATCTCAATTGGGTCCTGCACAACAAGGTGGAACATTTAGTCCAGCATTAGAAGACAATATCTTTGATCCAGCAATTTTCGGACCGGGCACTTATTCATTTACATATTTTGTTCAGGGGAATGATGATTGCCCAACCGATGATGCCTCTGTTCGTGTAACCGTATTGCCTGCTCCAAACGCTGGTGCAGATGTGAACGAAAGCTTCTGCGTGAGTTCACCAGATGAACTTCCATCGCCTGCAGATTTTATGGCTGCCTACGCTGATGACAACAGAGACCAGACTGGAACTTTTAGTCCAAGCCTGGAAACTCTGGCTGCAGCTTTCGCAACTAACCCTTATGGAACTTTTGCTACAGTTTACTCTGTAACTACCAACGGATGTACCGATACTGCAAACCTTTCTGTGACTATCACTCAGGAGGTTCCTGCTGATGCCGGTGATAACGTGGAAGATGAAGTTTGTTCTACTGCAGGAATCCAGAATCTTGAGGATTTCCTTACTGAAGACGCAATTCCTGGTGGAACTTTCTCTGCCCCTTACGAAGATGGAACTTTTGATCCTTCAACTGCAGGAACAGAGCCGGTTGTAATTACTTACACTGTAAACGAAGATGTCGCCTGTGTGACTGGAGAAGCTACTTCAACAATTACCTTGACAGTAATTGAAGGCCCAGATGCCGGTGAAGACGGAAGCATTACTTTAAAAGTTACTGACGAACCCGTAAACCTTTTCGATTCTTTGGGAGGTACTCCTGAAGAAGGTGGATCCTGGACTCCAGGAAACGCTAACGGTGATCTTGATCCTTCAACCCTTGCTGCCGGAAACTACACTTATGTGTACACCGTAACCAGCGAAAATGGATGTGA
>CBFGYW010000182.1:0-4400 GCA_965653085.1 uncultured Salinimicrobium sp. | reverse complement strand
AAGATAATTACTGATGCCCCGGTTGATAATCAGGGCAAAGGAGAAGCGTTTTCTCCCACCGATACTGTTGCCACTGCCCTGGCGAGCTGTATGCTTACTGTTATGGGAATTAAGGCCAGGGATATGAATATCAATATCGAAGGAACCACCGCGGCAGTCACGAAAGTCATGGCCGCGGACCCCAGAAGGATCTCCGAAATTGAGGTGGTATTGGCTTTTCCTTCAGCCTACGACGAGAAGACAACCGCTATCCTGGAAAGGACAGCAAGGACCTGTCCGGTGCTTTATAGCCTACATCCGGATATTAAGAAACAGATCATTTTTAATTACAAGCAATAACTTGCTTTTGTGTAAGGGGCACATGTTAAGATTGGTGCCTGGTGGGGAAGATTCTGATTCCTTGAGGGGAACAGTCAAAGTAAAGAAACCGCTTTTTTAGCCTCTTGAAACTCCTCCACCATAGACTTAACGATTTCTCCTGCAGGTTTAATATCGTGGATCAGTCCAGCAATTTGCCCTATCTCCAGCTCACCTTCCTCCAGGTCTCCTTCAAACATGCCCTTTTTGGCCCTAGCGCGGCCTAATAGAGCGATTAAATCCTCTTTGGAAGGATTGGTAGTATAAAGCTCCTCAACCTGCTTATAAAAGGAATTCTTGATCAAACGTACAGGAGCAAGTTCCTTTAGAGTAAGAATAGTATCTCCTTCCTGAGCTTTAAGCACCAACTCTTTAAAAGCCTGATGAGAAGAGGCCTCATCACTGGCAACAAATCGGCTGCCCACCTGAACCGCATCAGCCCCCAGTACCATTGCTGCAAGCATGCCACGGCCTGTGGCTATTCCGCCTGCGGCGATAAGAGGAATGGAGATCTTTTCTTTCACCATCGGTATTAGTGTAAAGGTGGTTGTCTCATCTCTTCCGTTATGTCCTCCCGCTTCGAAACCTTCAGCAACCACGGCATCTACGCCGGCTTCCTGTGCCTTCAGCGCAAATTTTACGCTGCTTACCACATGTACTACCGTAATTCCATTCTCCTTAAGATGAGAAGTCCAGGTCCTGGGATTCCCCGCTGAGGTGAAAACAACTTTAACGCCTTCCTCAATGATAATTTTTATTACATCGTCAAGGTCGGGGTATAACATAGGGACGTTCACTCCAAAGGGCCTGGAGGTAGCCTTTTGGCATTTCTGAATATGTTCCCTCAGGGTATCGGGATACATGGAGCCTGCACCGATTAAACCCAGCCCTCCGGCGTTGCTTACAGCACTTGCCAGTTTCCAGCCACTGGCCCAGATCATTCCTGCCTGGATTATGGGGTATTTTATTTTAAAAAGTTCTGTGATTCTGTTGGACATAAGCGGGGGAAAATTTAGCGGAAGTTAAGAAATAACCCCAGAGCCTACAAGTTCCTCCCCAAGATACCAGGCCACGAATTGTCCTTCGGTAATAGAAGCCTGGGCCTCTTCAAAGACAATATACATCCCATTACCCGTCTGATACAGAGTTGCCGCCTGCAGTGGCTGGCGATACCTTATCCGAGCCTGCACCTTCATCTCTTCATTTTCTGAAAGCCTAAGATCTGGCCGTACCCAATGCAGTTCTTCGTTTGATACGAAAAGTGCCTTACGGTAAATTCCAGGATGGTCTTTTCCCTGCCCGGTGTAGATCACATTGTCATCTACGTCGGTCTCTATGACAAATAAAGGTTCAGGCGTTCCACCCACAGCCAGGCCTTTGCGCTGACCCTTGGTAAAATAGTGTGCGCCCTGATGTTTTCCTACCACTTTTCCATCGGAAGGGCTATAGGAATACTTCTGTGAAAGAAACTCAAGCTCCGCTGTCTTGTTGCTGAAAGAGGGGATTTCCCTTGCATAAAGAGCCTTATCGGCTTCTATTTCCACTATGACTCCTTCCTTTGGCTGCAGTTTCTGCTGAAGAAATTCCGGAAGGCGCACCTTTCCTATAAAACATAAGCCCTGAGAGTCCTTTTTCTCAGCGGTGATCAGATTCTGAGCTGCTGCTATTTCCCTTACTTCCGACTTCTGAAGTTCCCCAATAGGGAAGAGGGTCCTGGCAAGCTGCTCCTGGGAGAGCTGGCACAGAAAATAGGACTGGTCCTTGTTCTTGTCTTTTCCAGCCAGAAGCTGATAAACCGGTTTACCATCTATCTCGGTCTCAGCTTTCCGGCAGTAATGTCCTGTGGCTACGAAATCGGCCCCTAAGGAGAGGGCGATCTTCATGAAGACATCAAACTTGATTTCCCGGTTGCAGAGCACATCGGGATTGGGAGTACGGCCCCGCTCATACTCATTGAACATATAATCAACAATACGTTCTTTATATTCTTCACTCAGGTCGACTGTCTGGAAGGGAATTCCCAGCTTTTCAGCTACCAGCATGGCATCATTGGAATCATCCAGCCAAGGACATTCATTGGAGATAGTAACCGAGTCATCGTGCCAGTTCTTCATGAACAGCCCGATAACCTCGTATCCTTGCTCTTTTAACAAATATGCAGTGACACTGGAATCAACTCCGCCCGATAAACCAACAACTACTCTTTTCATGACCTTTTTTCCTTTCAATAACATTTCCGAAGACCTGCTGTGCCTCAATTCCCGAATGGATAGAGGGACAATAATGTAGACGGATTCAAGCAGGCAAAATTACAAAATTTTCTATGAATTGTGGTAGTTGAGAGATCTGGAGGAGTATAGATGGTTGGAGTATGCGGGTAGGGAATAATTTAAATGAAGGGAATGAAATAAAAAAGGTGGCCTAAGCCACCTCCTTGCAAATTGTTCAAAGGGAATTACTGTTTTTCAAAAACAATAGTAACTCCATTTTCAGTAATGAAATAGAATTCACTGGCGCTATTGAATTCCACAGAACCAGAAACATTCCCCAGAACTGGAACGTTGATGCTATAGGTGTCGTTTCCTACATTCTGCCAGACTCCTGTTGTAGTCATAGGGACACATTCTGTTTCGGCTGCATAAAAGGTAGCACTGCCGCTGTTGTTGTCGTTGAAGGTGATGGTTGAGGTCTGTTCACAGTCATCAATATTAATTGCGGGCGGAGTAATGCTTACCACAGCCCAGGTACCCACGATTGGGTCCTTTGTTTCAGTTCCGCTATCGTCGTCGCTACAGGCGCTAAAAGTAAATAGGGCGGATAACATTAACAAGATCAGGTGCTTTTTCATAAAATAGGTTTTTGTTTAGTAAAGATATTAAAATAATGGTTCTAATCTTTGGCAGAGAAATCTTTCTGCTCTTTCAGATTTCCATTTTCATAGTACTTCCATATCCCATGGTGTTTATCATTCCTGTAATTTCCCTCGATAAGCAGCTCTCCCTTCCCGTTGTATATTCTTGCAGGTCCGTGAAGTTCTCCGTTGCTGTAGGTGAATTTCTTCAGGAGAACTCCTTTTTCCGAAAAGATCAGCTGCTCCCCGTGAAGTTCTCCGGCCTTATAATTCGATTTCTCAGTGGGTGTGCCATTCTCAAAATAGGTTACCTTTTCTCCTTCAAGCATCCCGTCGGTGTAGTTTTCGGTCATCATCAGCTTATCAGAATTTAGATGATAATATTTCCACTCTCCCACTCTTTTCTCCCCCAGCATCTTGCCTTCGCTGATGACACTTCCTTTTTGGGTAAGAAACTTTACCTGCGCTGTGTCTGAATCGGGGGAAAAGAATTTAGTGGCTGCAGGTTTATCCTGTCCCAGTATATAGAAGGTGAACAATCCCGTTTCCTTTCCGTGCTCAAAACGCCCCTCATAGCGGACCTGGTTGGGGTTTTCCTCAAAGGTCTTCCTCCACAGGCCATGACGCTTTCCGTTTGCATCAAGCTGATTGATCTCTTCCTGGGCCGAAGCCTGCCCGATGAATAGAAATGCGAAAAGAAGAAAAAGTGATCTCATGATATTCATTTCTTAAAAAACGATTTCTTTCTGCTAATATTTTGATGTGCAAAAGTAAACAAAAACCTCTCCAGAGATTTCTGTTGTTATTTTGCCACTAACAAAAAAGGCTGCCTTGAAGGACAGCCTTTTCAGTACAAATTAATTAGGATCTATTTTTTCTTATTAGCTTTTTGCTGCTGTTCGGCCTGTTCCATCATCTCCTGCATTTTCCTGGCGAACTTACCTTGTTTCTTAGGTTTTTTCTTATTCTCCTCGATCTTAGCGTGGATCTTGTCTTCATCAATAATGAAGTGCTTGATCACGAGCATGATTCCGATAGTAATAACGTTGGAAGTGAAATAATATAACGATAATCCACTGGCATAGTTGTTAAAGAAGAACAGCATCATAAGGGGCGACAGATACATGATGAACTTCATGTTCGGCATTCCCGGCTGCTGTGCGTTCTGCATGGTCTGGCCTGTGGTCATCAT
>CBFGYW010000181.1:0-4409 GCA_965653085.1 uncultured Salinimicrobium sp. | reverse complement strand
TAACTTGTCAATACAGGTGATCGCTGTAAAGGGGTCATTGAGGGAAGGGGAAAGCCTGGAGGAGCCGCACGACAGAAAGGAGCTTCAGAAGAGATATCATCTCGTGCTCACAAAGCTTTCCAGGAATACCTGAAAAGAGAAAGTACCCGCGGATGAACGGCTTTTTGAACATAAACACTAATTTTGAAAAAAATTAAATATGAAGAGGATCCTGGCCTTTGCAGGCTCAAACAGCCCCACCTCCATCAACCATCAGCTCATCGAGTGCACGGCCTCCAGAATTACCGAACATGAGGTCGAAATAATTCAGCTGAAAACCCTGCACCTGCCAATGTACAGTATAGCCTTGGAGAAGGAAGGTTTTCCTGAGGATGTGGAACTGCTGCACGACAAGATAAGGGCTGCAGACGGACTGATGATCTCGGTGAACGAATACAACTCCAATGTATCAGGTTTCTTCAAGAATCTCATTGACTGGCTTTCCCGCTTCAATCGCCAGTTCCTCGAAGGCAAGAAACTGCTGCTGATGAGTACTGCTCCGGGAAAAAGAGGTGGTGCCTCTGCCCTGGAATACGTGAAGAACCAGTTCCCACGCTTTGGCGGAGAGGTAGTGGAAAGCTTCAGCCTTCCGAATTTCTATGAGAATTTCAATTCTGAAGACTGCAGGATCAAGGACGAGATCCTGGAATTCGGAATTGTCGATGTACTTACTAATTATTCCCAGGCAATCAAGGAAAGTTGAGGACTACCCAGACCTATTCGATAGATAATCCGCCAGAATTTAAAACAAGGCTGCTGCGGTGGGCCCAGCAGCACGAGGAGGTACTGTGGCTCGACAGCAATGAATATCCCGATAGGTACCCCTGCTTTGATGCCATACTGGCAGTGGAAGCTTTTACTGCCATTCAAACCGATTATGAGGGCGCTTTCGGTAAACTGAAGGAATACCAGGAAAGCACGGCAGACTGGATCTTCGGATATCTCAGCTACGACCTGAAAAATGATACGGAGGAACTGACTTCTGAAAACTTCGACCAACTTGAGTTCCCTGACCTGTTCTTCTTTCAGCCCAAGAAACTGTTCCTTCTGAAGGGGAATACGCTGGAGGTTCAATATCTAAGAATGGTGGACGACGAAATAGCTGATGATCTTAATGAAATAAATGCAACTTTGATTGCTGAATTTCCGGCATCTTCAGGTGGATCTGCCAGGGTTGTCGCAAGAATAGGAAAGGCGGAGTATCTCGAAAAGGTCAGGAAGATGCAGGAACATATACATCGCGGTGATATTTATGAAGCCAACTTCTGTCAGGAGTTTTACGCCGAAGATCTTCAGCTGGAGCCTCTGGAAACCTATCAGAGACTTAATTCCATTTCCCATCCTCCTTTTGCTGCATTTCTCAGATCGGGTTGTCACTATCTAATGTCTGCTTCCCCGGAGCGCTACCTTCAGAAAACGGGCCAGACTTTGATTTCGCAGCCTATCAAGGGAACTGCAAGAAGGTCCGCAGACCCGCAGGAGGATAAACTTATAGCTGAAGAACTGGCTAGGGATGAGAAGGAACGTTCAGAAAACATAATGATCGTGGACCTGGTGCGAAATGACCTTTCCAGGACAGCTGCCAAAGGTTCGGTGGAGGTGGAGGAGCTCTGCGGAGTACATTCCTTTAAGCAGGTGCATCAGCTAATCTCCACCGTAAAGGCAACTCTGGCTGAAGGAATCCCAGCGGTAGAGGTGCTGAAAACCACCTTCCCTATGGGAAGCATGACCGGCGCCCCGAAGATCTCTGCGATGAAAATTATAGAGGAGCTGGAAGAAAGCAAACGCGGACTCTACAGCGGGGCTTTGGGCTATTTTACGCCCGAAGGGGATTTTGATTTCAGTGTGGTGATCCGTTCTGTCCTTTACAATCAGGAAAGGCAGTACGCTTCATTTTCAGTAGGGGGAGCCATTACAGCCAAGTCCATTCCGGAAAAGGAGTATGAGGAATGCCTGCTGAAGGCAAGGGCGATGCGGGAGTCGCTGTAAGAGAGGGGGATCCTAAATGCAGGGCCTTTCATCTTCGAAAAGGTCCTGAACCAGGGGCTGTATCACAAGAAGGAGGGGTCTGCTGGCAAGCGAAAAAACCGTATCTTTACCTCCTATGTTGCTACCTTTTCAAAATCACCTGCGGCAGCAGTTTCCTCAACTTTGGGACTCCAAGGTCCTGGTGGCTGTAAGCGGGGGGGTAGACAGTGTGGTGCTCACCCATCTGTGCAAGGAGTCAGATCTTGACATCGCCCTTGCCCACTGTAATTTTCATTTGAGGGACGAGGAGAGCGAAGGCGATGCAGAATTTGTTCTGGAACTTGCCGATGCCCTTGACCTTGAAATCTACATGGAGCATTTCGATACCAAAGCCTATGCTGAAGACAGAATGCTCTCCATTCAAATGGCTGCAAGGGAACTCCGTTATCAGTGGTTCGAGGAACTGCGGGAGTCTCTGGGCTATGATTATATTCTCACTGCCCACCACGCCAACGACGATCTGGAGACCTTTCTGATCAATCTGGTGCGTGGTACCGGACTCGAAGGCCTCACAGGTATTCCAAAGCGAAATGACTTTATCCTGCGGCCCCTGTTGCCTTTTTCCAGGGCTGCCATAGAGGCTTTTGCCAGGAACCACAAGCTCGCCTGGAGGGAAGACAGCAGCAATGCCTCTTCCAAATACCTGCGCAACCGGATAAGGCAGGAGATCGTTCCCGTGCTGCAGGAGTTAAATCCGCAGCTGCTGGAAAGTTTTCAGAAAACCCAGTCCCACCTTCGGAAGAGTTCTCATTTGGTAGAGGATTATGTTTCAGCTATTTTCCCCCGGGTGGCAAAAGAAAACAAATTTGGATACAGCTTTGACATCAGGCTGCTGAAAACCCTTCCGCACCTGAAAGCAGTACTCTATGAACTTTTCCGCAGCTTTGGATTTACCGAATGGAAGGATGTGCATCACCTGCTGGACGCCCAGTCGGGTAAAATGGTGTTGTCCAAAACCCACAGACTGATCAAAGATCGGGAACTGCTGCTGCTTACGGCACTTCCGCCGGAAGAAGAAATGGAATATGAGATCGGCGAAGAGGAAGAGGTCGTGATGCTGCCTATGGGCACCTTTCATTTTGAGAAGGTGGAAAGGCTTTCAGAAACCACGAAGCACAGCATCCACATAGACAAAAATAAACTGCGATTTCCCCTGCTTCTGCGAAAATGGCGGGAGGGGGACTACTTTTATCCCTTCGGAATGCAGGGGAAAAAGAAACTGAGCAAGTTTTTTAAAGACAATAAGCTATCTTTGCCAGAGAAGGAAAACTGCTGGGTTCTCTGCTCCCGGGAACACATCGTATGGGTAGTAGACCAGCGGGCCGACGCAAGGTTCTGTATAGACAATGAAACTTCGGAAATATTAAAAATTACCTACGTATCATGAGAAAAATTATCCCCCTGTTTTTTCTGTTCTTCAGTTTTATAAGCCTTACGGCTCAGAATTTCGGACAGCCACCCTCAGGGATCCTGGATCCCATCGAGTGGGAAGCCACTGTGGAAAAACAGAATGATTCCCTGTATCACCTGGTGTTCACAGCCACCATGGAAGCCGGCTGGCATTTATACTCCCAGGAAGAAGTGGAAGAGGGGGGACCTATCCCAACTGAATTCAGCTTTAATTTTCCCCAAGGCAGTTATGAGCTGGTAGGGGAAACCCGGGAGCCCGATGGCGTTGCTCTGTTCGATCCCGTATTCCAGATGGATATCAAATATTTTAATGACGAGGCAATCTTTGTACAGCCCATAAAAGTACTTTCAGATGGGTCGGAGATCATCGAAGCCGAGGTCTATTTCATGGTTTGTGACGATGAGCAGTGTCTGGCGCCCGAGACGGTAGCCTTCAGCCTTTCTCCGGAAAGCGGGGAAGCCGTTGATGCCAATGCCGATGCCACGGTGACAGACCTCGACCTCGAGAAGACCCAGGCCCTGAATATTGATGTCCAGGGAGCCACGGAATACAAAATGGAAGAGGAGGAACGCAGCAGTTACCTGAACATCTTCCTGCTTGGATTTGTTGGCGGACTTATAGCCCTGCTCACGCCCTGTGTTTTTCCGATGATCCCCCTTACCGTGTCATTCTTTACCAAGGGAAACCCGAATAAGAAGAAGGGGTTAATGAACGCCATTCTCTATGGATTTTTCATTTTCCTGATCTATCTGCTGCTCAGTCTTCCATTCCACCTGTTGGATTCAGTTGACCCCGAAATGCTCAATAACATCTCCACCAACGTCACCCTGAACGTGATCTTCTTTGTGATCTTTATGGTGTTTGCCTTCTCGTTTTTCGGATATTACGAGATCACCCTGCCAAGCTCCTGGAGCAGCAAGATGGACGATAA
>CBFGYW010000180.1:0-4410 GCA_965653085.1 uncultured Salinimicrobium sp. | reverse complement strand
TTTGTGTTGCTCGCAGGTGGTTTAGCGCATAATTTTTTAAAGGCTGAGGGAAAGTTAATGGCAGGCAACAGCGAGTTCTTCTATAAAGATATCCTTCACCCGGAAGATTATTCGGGATTTATATCACATCTGGAATACTGCCAGGACCTGGACGCTGACAGTGAGGTCAGAGAAAGCTTCAGAGTAAAGACTCTTTCAGGAGAATGGCAAAGATTTGAGTTCAGCCATCGTCAATATCAGGGGAATTTTTCCGGGTGCATCCTGGGGCTCGCCCGGGAAATTCAGCCTGCAGATGCTGAACAGAAGGATGAAAAATCCCTGGACGGTTATAAAATGCTTTTGGACTCACTTGATGAGGCTTTCTGCAGGATCGATATGATCTACAATCTCAATAATCGTCCAATAGATTACCTTTTTCTGGAAACCAACCCTGCCTTTGAGAAGCACGTCGCCCTAAAGGACGTGGTTGGGAAATCCATTCAGGAACTGGTACCGAACCACGAGGATTACTGGTATGAGATCTATGGCGAGGTAGCTTCAAAGGCCAAACCCAGACGCTTTCAGGAACTGGCCCAGAATATAAATGGCACCTGGTTCAACTTATATGCTTTTCCTGTAGGCCCTGCTGCATATCCCCAGGTGGCCGTCCTGTTTTCAGATATTACCGAAAACAAGGAGGCAGAAAAAAAGCTGAAGCAGATGAACGAGCTGCTGGAAACTAAAGTTGCCCTGCGTACGAAGGAACTGAATGAAAATTCAGAACTCCTGCAGACGGTCTTCGATAACTCCAATCAGGGAATTGCAGTTTATGAACCCATTTTTGAAGGGGAAGAGCTTGTTGACTTCCTGTACCTGAGGGTGAATCTTTTAATGAGAAAGATCTTCAGAAACAGGGACCTCGTGGGTAAGAGGTTTTCTGAATTCAATAGCCAGGAGGACGACTTCGGAATTTTTGAGGCTTTAAAGACTACTATGGTCTCAGGAAAGGTGAATGACTTTGAGATCCATTACAACACAAAGAATTTTGATAACTGGTTCCGCATCATTGCCAGGAGGAAGAATGGGTTACTGATTGTTTCAGTAGAAGATATAACGCGCAGAAAACAGGAATCGCAGCGCCTGAAGGAAAGCATCCGTTTCAAAAAACATCTCACCGGTGCCTCTCCGGATATCATAATGATCTTCAACCTCTACGATGAGAACATCAGGTACATCAACCGCGATATGTCTCCGGTGCCGGGGATGAAGAAAAAGGACATTCTGGGCAAAAACCTTCTGGACGTGGTTCCCTTTATACATCCAAGAGACAGGGAGAAGAGCCTCGATTTCCATTACAGGATACTTAAGGCTAACGACAGGGATGTGCTGGAAATGGAATTCCGGCTTCGAAGCGAGAAAGGCAGATATACCTGGTATAATGCCCTTGGGAAGGTTTTTATGCGAAATAAAAAAGGGAATGTATATGAATATATGCTCCTGCTCAGGAACATCGACGAACAGAAGGAAACTCAGAAAGCTTTGATCTCGGCAGAAAAACTGTCCATTAAGGGAGAGATCGCCCGTACATTCGCACATGAATTACGGAACCCTCTCGCAAGTATTGGGATGGCCAGCGATATTCTTCAGAAGAAGATATCTGAAGAGGATGAACAGGCAAAGAATCTCCTGAAAATCATAAAACGCAGCACCAGAACCCTGAATGAGCTGGTAACAGATCTGCTTACCTCCTCAAATTATACCCCCTCTATCCTGAAGAAAAACTGCCTGGCCAGTATTCTGGAAGACTGCCTGAAAATGGCAAAAGACCGGATCTACCTCTCGGGGATAAAGGTGGTGAAGAATTATAATGGGACCTATTTCATTAACGCCGACGAAGAAAAAACTGAAGATAGCCCTGATGAACATCATTGTCAATGCCAGCGAGGCTATGGTACCGGATGAAGGGGTACTGGAATTCAGTATTACCAAAGATAAGGAAGATATCATCCTGAGTGTTTCAGATAACGGTTGCGGACTTGAGAAAGAGCAGCTTGAGAAGCTTTTTGATGCTTTCTATACTCAGAAACCTAACGGAGTCGGGGTAGGCCTGAGTTCCGTAAAAACAATTCTTGAGGAGCACGACGCAAAAATAGAAGTCCTTAGCGAACCGAATAAAGGAACCACCTTCAACCTGTCTTTCCACTGTCACGAGAATTTTGAAAGAAGTTAAGGCATCCTGACTTATAAAACTTCAGAATTATTATCTTCGGCCTTTATAAAGAAGAAGCTATCATATGCTTAGATCTCCGGAAAACTTCCATAAATCATTAGCCAGTTTCATATGGGAATTATAGATTCACTGGGAAATTCCCTGATGAAAAGGCGACTTCATCAGATCGAAAAGTCCATTTGCAATCCGCATGAGGTGCAGCTGGAAGTACTTTTGAATCTCGTGAAACGTGCTGCCGGTACAGAGTATGGTAAGCAACATCATTTTAAGGAGATAAGCTCTTACAGGCAGTTCAAGGAGCAGGTACCGGTGGTATCCTATGAAGACCTGCTGCCTTATATCAATCGTCTTCTGGAAGGTGAACAGAATATCCTCTGGCCCGGCATCATCAAATGGTTCGCCAAGTCTTCGGGGACTACCGGATCCAAAAGCAAGCTAATCCCTGTTTCAGAAGACGGACTTTACAACTGCCACTACCAGGGCGGGCGGGATATGCTGGCGTTATATATCAACAATTATCCAGATGCACAGCTGTTTTCCGGAAAGAACCTTTCCATAGGTGGAAGTCAGGAAAGCAACTTCAATACAGAATCCCGCATCTACAAAGCCAATATTTCGGCAATCGTGATGAAGAACCTGCCCTTCTGGGCACAGTTCGGAAGGACCCCTGGGCTGAAGGTTACGATGATGAACAACTGGGAGGAGAAAGTACAGAAGATAGCCGAGATCACCAGGCAGCAGAATGTCACCAGCCTTGCCGGCTCCCCAATGTGGATGCTGCTGTTGCTGCAGCATATAATCAGGGAGCAGAAAATAGAATATATACAGGACATCTGGCCAAATCTGGAGGTGTTCTTCCACGGCTCCGTTTCCTTTTCCCCTTACCGCAGGCTTTTTGAGAATCTCGACAGGGATAAAACCCTGCATTATCTGGAAATCTATAATGCCACAGAAGGCTTTTTTGCCCTTCAGGACCAGCCTAACGACCCTTCCCTCCTGCTGATGCTGAACTATGGGATCTATTATGAATTCATTCCTGAAAAGGAGCTGGCGTATGAAAATCCTAAGATCATCCCTCTAAGCGAAGTGGAACTTGGCAGGAATTATTCAATGGTCATCACCACCAACTCCGGACTGTGGAGGTATAAAATTGGGGATACCGTGAAATTCACCAGTATCAATCCCTATCGTTTTCTTATCAGTGGCAGGTCCAAACACTGCATCAATATATTCGGGGAAGACCTTTTTGCAGAGCACGCCGACAAAGCTCTTTCCGTAGCTTCCCAGGAAACCGGCGCGGTACTTCAGAATTATACCGCAGCTCCCTTCTTTTACGACCAGCGCAAAAAAGGATATCACGAATGGCTGGTCGAATTCGTGACCCCGCCCGCCGATATAGAGAAATTCACCGATATCCTGGACAGGGAACTGGGGAACCTGAATGACGATTACGCTGCCAAAAGAAAACAGGACATCGCTATCGAGCGGCCTGTAGTTCGGGAAGTTCCGCGAGGGATTTTTTACGAGTGGCTGAAGCGAAAAGGAAAACTTGGAGGACAGCACAAGATCACTCCCCTGTCCAACAGTAGGGATTTTGTGGAGGAAATCTTAAGACTTAGTCAGGAAGCTTCCCTCGACCTGAAAAGGAAAATCTAATCTCCTTCTCGAAAGAATAATAAAGAATAATATTGAATAAATCCATCTGCGAAAAATCCGCGAGATCTGCGTAATCTGCGGGAGCCGCCGTTTCCCTACAGTTCCCCCAACAACTCCCGCAATAGTTGCCTAAACCCCTCAGTATTCCAGTCAGCCGCCCCCGTCTTCTCAACCACAATATCCCCCGATTTGGAAATTACATAGGTAGTAGGAAGGCTATTGCTCACCAGCTGCTCCGGAATATAACTTAAGGAGCGGTAAACAGGAAGATCATAACCCTTTTTCTCCAGGAACCTCTTCAGTGGCCCTTCCTCCTCCTGCGAAACAAAATAGAACTCAACTTCGTTTCCAAAATCATCGTACAACTTCTGGAAAGAAGGCATTTCCGCCACGCAGGGAGGGCACCAGGTGGCCCAGAAATTCAGGACGATCACCTTTCCTTTGGCTTCAGAGAAATTGGCTGTCCCCCCGTCCAAGGTGGTCAGCTTCCATTTTACTTTTGTTGTTTCATTAGAAAATGAACCCTCAGCTCTTTATCTTTGCGG
>CBFGYW010000179.1:0-4432 GCA_965653085.1 uncultured Salinimicrobium sp. | reverse complement strand
TACTGTTTTTATCATCCACCCCGATCTTATCCACCGGAAGGTCAAAATTGATTCTGTCATAAAGCACCACCGGCAATTCATATTCCAGCAGCTCCTTGAAATGCTGGTACTCCTTTTTCTTCTGAGTCTCTTCTGAAGGCGCTATCAGTACCCCATCAACAAACCCATAGGAAATCATGTCAATGATCTGTTTTTCCCTTTCATAGGATTCATTCGAGATATATGTGATAACCTGCAGATTTTTTTTCTGAGCCGCCATTTCTATTCCAGCCAATACTTTAGCGAAGAAGAAATTGGAAATATTCGGCACGATCACCGCAATTGTTCCGCTTTTACTGCTCTTGAGGTTCACCGCAGTAGGGTTAGGCCTGTAATTGTGAAGCCTGGCCAGCTCCTTCACCCGGTCGATTGTCTTCTGACTTATTTCGGGGCTGTCGTTTAGAGCTTTTGATACCGTGGAAATGGATACGTTCAGCAGCTTGGAGAGTTCTTTCAGGGTAATCTTGTTTCTCATTCTGAGTTCTTGTAAAATATAGAAAAAGCGAATTTAACTAAAATGAAATTCTTACTCTATCATTTGGCCCCTGAAATATGACCTACCTTGATAGAAAGAATATCTTCCGTAATTTTGCAGTATGAAATTTCTGAAATCTCCCTGGTTCCTTATCCTTACTCTTGCGATCACGCTTTTCGGGATCATCACCGGAAAATTTTTTTTCCTGTTTCTTATCCTTCCCCTCGGCCTCTTTGGTTTCGGAAAAAAAGACCGTGACGAATAGCCTGAGTTAAAGTTATACTAAACCTCCTGTGCTTTTTGCTAAGCCACGGCAGGCAGTGTAATTTAATAGCTAAACTCAAGAGCTATGAACAGATTAGAAACACTATCGCAGGTCATGGATATGCTGAAGACCGAACGTGGATATGATGAAGATTTCAATCTTCTTGACGACCATCTCGAACTCAAAGGCGCTAATGAACTTTTTTCCCACGATGAATTTGTGGTAGATGAAGTATTCCGTTTTGAAGGGGTTTCCGATCCTTCGGACATGTCGGTGCTTTATGCGATTACCACATCTACCGGAAGAAAAGGAGTCCTTGTGGACGCATTTGGTGCCTACAGCGGGCAGATTTCTGATGAGATGCTGAAAAAGCTGGACACCAGGTCACATAGACCCATAGGATAAGGTGAAAATCCACTAAATTTTCGTAACTTTAAGTGGCCATAAGGGCAAATACGAACTTTTAATAAATCTTTATATACAACTATGAATTACTTGAATCTCGATAGAGAAAAAACTGGAAAAACTGTAGAACAACTTAATATTCTACTTGCAGATTATCATATGTATTATCAGAAACTTCGCAATTTCCACTGGAATGTCATTGGAAAGAATTTTTTTGATCTTCACGAAAAATTCGAAGAACTCTATGATGATGCCAAGCTGAAGGTCGATGAGATCGCGGAGCGAATTCTCACCCTGAGATACCAGCCCACCAGTAATTTTAGTGAATACCTTACTACTTCGAATCTTAAGGAGTCCCCGTCTACCCTAAAAGACAGCGAGATGATTGAAACCCTTTTGGAGGACCACGGAAAGATCCTGAAGCAGATGTCAAAGGTGATAGAATCGGCAAACGAAAATGGCGACGAGGGAACAATTGATTTGATTGGGGCATACATCCGAGAGTTAGAAAAAACCAGCTGGATGCTCGATGCCTGGAAGACCAAGACGGCTAACCAGTATAAGCCCGTATAATTTCACATTCTATTGCTGGGCGAGATCTGAAGATCTCGCCCTTTTCGTTTACCATCCTCCAGATGGGCCAATGTCTGCAATGGCGACGGATAATTAACTTTGTGTACAAAATACTATGATCACAAGATCAAACGCAGCCGCCGTTCTGGTGCCAATCTTCTGATTTGCAACACCCCTCAGGTCAACTAAAAACTAAATCCAAACCCAAAGGAGAACCTCCAGCCGTCATCTCCCTTGAACATATTAAAAGTACCATTTATGGCCTCCGCACTATTGATCCAGAAACCCCCGCCGTAGTCATCGTGCCATTTCTCACTCTCGTCATTCTCCACCCATACTCTCCCTAAGTCATAACCAGCAAAGATCCCAATCTGTATAGGAAGGAAATTAGTTCGAAATTGATTAAAACTATACCTGAGATCTGTTCCTGCAGCAAAGGATTTCTTGCCTGTGAACCGTTCATTTCGAAATCCTCTTAATCCATTGTTCCCGCCAAGGGTTGCGGCCTGGTAGAATTCATAATCATTGCCCAACATAATTTCCCCCTGGGCCCTCGTATGAAGCACCAGCTTACGATTCCGGGTCACCGCATTATAAAATCCCCAATATGGAGTTATATAACCATAAAGGCGTTCGGTCTGATCTACATTCATTTTTCCACCAACTATCAGCTCGAATTTCATTCCGTTGGTAGGATTCAGCACGTAATCATAACTTTCATACCGATAGATCCCTTCTGCCCCTACGAAATACTTTCTTTCATAATCCTCGGGGACTGCCGGAAATTCTTTCATTAAGAAACGGTCCACCGTTTCCTCAACCTTCACACCTTCGAAATTGGCCATGTACTTGAAGAAGGATCCAAATGGACTCTCCCTTACAAAACCTATTTCTGCACCCAGCCTGCTTATGCGGATCCTGTTATAGTCTTTGGATAGTTCATCCTCCGGATTTACTGTCTGATTACCGTATCCAAAAAAGTTCCTGGTGTAGTTCGGACTGGTGAAATGCGCCCCTACTGCCAGATTGAAATTTTTCCAGACACTGGCAAATTCACCTTCATAGTTCAGGTCAAATCCTTTGGTGGCGAAATAATATCCTCCCGTAAATCTGTGCTGAGTTGTAAAAGGATTTCTGCGGAAGCCATTGACAGTATAGATATCCTTGATCCCTATCTTAAACCCGTCATCGGGATTATAACCAATGGCAGGAATCAGGATGTTTGAGTTGAAAACCTTTTTGTCCTTATCAAATACATTTACCTCGTAATCATCGGTAAAATTTATTTCCGCACCATTGTTTCGTTCAACAGTGTTTGGCATGGATTCATAATCAAAGATCTTGATGTTGTCGCCCTGGTCTATTCTGAAGTAATCGTGGTCCTGCCCTCCTATTACCAGAAGTTTAATTGCCTCGTCCCCTTCGCCGAAGACTTCAAAAATATCTTCATCGTCGAGGCCGTAGAGCCAGATCTCCTTGGTGTATTCCGGGTCGTATATCCTGTGGTTCACCACCTCTGCCTTCTCCCCGTCTTTAATCCTGTAAACGGTGATTCGGGTTTTTCTCTCCGGAAGCCGTTCCACTTCTATGAAATCATCCTTGTCAGTCCCCGTTACAATGGCTGTTTTAGCCAGATATTCATAGTATTTCGCAGCGATCTTTACAATATTGTCCCTACGCCCTTTCAGGGTATTTTTTATATTTTCTGTGGCCTCTCCCTGAGTCTCAGCTGGCAGGGCGGAAAAAGCCTCTTCTATGACTTCATCGGTGATATGGGTCTGAATGTATTCTGCCTGCTCCAGCCAGGCCTCCCTCCCCTCGTTCTGAATTAAACCTCGATCCAGTCCCACCGCCGCCTGGTTGAACCACTTTACGTCCTTTAATTCGGCTTCGTAAAGGCTGAATTGGTTGGCTATTCCGGTAAGGCCCCTAAGGGTGGCGAGAAAGGCACCATCATAATTTGAATAGACCTGGTCACGATCCCTGGGAATGGGCTTGAAAATATGGATACCTTCCTCATTCTCGAATTCAGCCCAGCGCCACTGGTCCTGGTGCCGGTCCCAGTCCCCTACCAGCATATCGAAGATCCTGGCCCTTATGTAGAGTTCCTCATCAAGAATATATTTTTCATCCCTCCGCAGGCGCTCAAATACCCCCGCTGTACTTTCGATATCGTGGTTGGGATTCCCAAAAGATTCATAATTCATCCAGTTCTCCTCAGGCCGCTCCACCAGCATATACAATTCATCCCCATATTCATTATTGTACTCTCCCAGAGCCTCCTGTTTTGGGATATAATAGATCTTCGGATTGGTATGATAAAGTCCTGCAGCCTCCGATAAACGAGGAATGGTCAGGAATCCGTAGGGATGGGAGGAGGTGTAGAAATCCTGAACAATTTCCTCAGCAATAGTGTTCTCCAGTTCTGAAGAGATAGGAGTATCCCGGTAAGCTACCGTCTGAAGGAACTGAACTGCGCTTTTCTTCAATGCCCTCAGGTTATAATCCCGCCCCAGGGAATCTTTCAGGCGCAGGGAACGGGTCTGGTGCCCTCCTCCTGCCCGTACCACTTCCAGCCCGCCCAGCAAGGTATCGAGTTCTGCCACTGGAACCGTGATCTTTGTTGCCGAGGATCATCCCAGGAGAAAAGTTTCGGAGTACCGACTGGATTCGCA
>CBFGYW010000178.1:0-4462 GCA_965653085.1 uncultured Salinimicrobium sp. | reverse complement strand
GAAGCCAGTGGTACACAAAATTACTGTGTTCCAGCAGCATTAACATCATACTCACCGCAGCTTCATAATCCTCCTCGCTGCAGTAAAGGCTCTGCGGAATCTCCCGCCGGTCCATCAGCCGAAGCGCACTCAGCACCATTGCGATCCTGAAACAGATGAGGCCCATCCGGCGGATGATCGCTGTTGCATCGGCCCCTTCCAGGGCATAATAACGAGTGAGGATATTCCTGAACAGCAGGTTGAACTTCCCCGCCTGTTCTGCAGTTAACAGGATCTTCAGCTCCCCGTGCTGCTCCAAACGCTTGTGAAAGCTGAAGAACTCAGTGCCCAGATTGTCGAAATGCTCCTCCAGCCCATAATCCGAATCCTCTCCAAAGACATCCTCCCACACGGGTTTCAGATCCATATAATAGAAGAGGAAGCGGCTGAAGAGCCCATTCTCGGCATTGTGGATCAGCCCGTGCACCTGGAAGGGCGTCCCCGAAAGCACCACAGATAGGCGCGGACTCTCAATTTCCACGTGCTCCTTGTCGGTCCTGCGGTAGTACGCAATGGTCTCGTGGTGAAACGCCTGCCGCAGGCCATAGCTGTAGTTCCCGTAATCGGTCTTCAGCGATTCTGCCATCGTATCGCCTTCGGTTTCAAAGATCAGCCCGTTGCCCCCGCTCGCGCCCAGCAGCTCCTAGAGCCCGGTAGCGCTGTTGTTGGCCGGGATGAGCAGCATCTTTTCTGAAGGTTTTAAAGGCTTCTCTGATGACTGCCCTGAAGTATAAGCCGCCACAGCCAACTCATAATCCTGCTTCAGAAGCTTCGACTCCTCGCGCAGATGCCGGTGCAGGGGCAGTACCAGGCGTTTGCAGAGGTTCAGGCGCCCTTTCCCTGCCGAAGCGGGGGCTGTGACATACAGGTAGAGGTTGGTCCCCACCTTCCGCCCGTGGTACCTGCCTGACACCCCGGGCAGGCAGGCACTCAGGGAAACGATGGATCCCAGCAGCAGCAGGTCGCGTTCCTCAACTCCCTTAGCGGGTGCGATCACCTGCTGCAGCAGCAAAGGCAGCTTCTCAAACAGCTCCTCGGGCAGGCTGGACAGGTTTGAAGTGTCCACCTCCTCCAGCTCCATCAATCCTGGGGAATGACCCTTGTCCCTGTTTCCAAAAGAGGCAGCTGTAGCCGAAACAGGTCTTCTTTCCTCCGGAAGCCTTTCAGGCATTGGCACTTCAAAAGATTTGGGTACCTCGTGCGAATCCCAGTGCTCGTCTGTCAGCCTCCTTGGAGGTTCCGGAAAAGTGGAAGGCTTCCAGTCAATATCGGCCTCTTTCAGGTGGTGAAAGAAGGTACCGATCTTGATCCCTGAACCCTTCGACTGAAGGCAGTAATCGTACTGCCGGTCGCAGGCCTTGCGGTCGTATTCGGGGTGAAACTGACTCGCACGATGGAAATACTCCCTGCCCGCCTCCCCGAAGCAATCGGTGAAGGCAAAGCCTATCTCCACCCAGTCCTTATGATGCTGGGTGATATCGGTCCCCGAAGCCTCCAGGGCTTCCAGGGCCTTTTCTACTGCCAGGGCATTGTCGTGAGCCTGGACATTTTCACGGGTACCCGCGGTACCATTGGCCCCCTCTGGGGCGCGTTCCGGCTTTCCCTCTCTTTTTTCTTCGGAAAGCCAGTCCTGTGGATTGAATTTGTTTGTCATAATTTTTGTTTTTTAATAATTAAATATTGGTTCTTGGGCAGATTCCCGCTTCGGAATCCCGTAATCAGGGTTTAAAAAACAGTCAGGATCGTTCACGAGGAAACAGGCTCTTGAAACATCCCGGCCGCTGGCATCTGGCCTGATGCCATAGGTGTGTTCGATGTAGCTGGACACCGCTCTGAAATATTCTGAATGGCTCCACCGCTCCGGCTCGCATTGCACGATCCACTTCAGCCCCTGCCCCGAAGGCGAGGTGAACAGCAGCTCGGTGCGCAGCTGACCATCATTCAGCAGCAGTTCTTTTAATTCTGAAAGCTCCTCTACGTGATCAAAATCCAGCGCCAGCAGCCCCGAATGCTGCAGCAGTCCGCTGTCGCAGCGTTTGCTGAAGACGCCCGAAAAGGTGACGTACGGGAAGCTGCGGGCCTTGAAACCGCGACGCTGCTGCGGATCCTGCAGCTCCCGTAACCTTGCGGTGACAGCTGCGTAAACACCCCCCGTAATGCGCTCGTACACCTGCCGCAGCCCCAGCGTAGCCGAGGGCAGAACATTGCTCACAGGCGCCCTGAAATAGCTGAACTGCGGGTCCCATTCAGCCACTTCTACATCTCCGCCCGAAGGCAGGTCGATCTTCCTCGCAGGAGCGGTAACCACCAATCTGTTGTCAGGCTGGGCCTGTCGAAGCCCCCGCTCCTCTGGTAAAACCTCTTTTCCGGTCATATAAACTGTCGTTTCCATAGTCAGCATCATTTATAGTTCTGAAATTAAATCCCTCTTCTTCGGAACCACCTTCTGGGCCTCCAGCAGCTTGCGTATATCTGAAAGCTGGAAGTAGATCCTTCCGCCAATCCTGCTGTGCTGAATTTTAAGCTGTGCCCTCCAGTGCTGGGATGTCCTTCTTGAAATTTTAAACAGCTCCAGGAACTCGAAATGGTCCAGGACGATCTTCTTAGGGTCCACGAACTCCTTCCGAAGAGACTGTTTCGATAGCCGTTCCAGCTTCTCCTCGATCTCGCGAATGCGTGCTACCGACAGGTTCTGTTGCTCATTCATAGCTGAAAGATTTTAAGGGGTTAGGTAATGGCCAGGAATGCAGAAACCCGCAGCGTACTTCAGCCAGGGGGCCAAAGCGCTGCGGGTTTAAGGGTAGGTGATGTTTAAAGTTCGTTTTCATGTTGAACCGGATTTATTTTTCTGGTCCAACAAAATTCTATTTTAAACAGGCTATGAGTATCTCATATTTTTTCTGAAAGCCTCATAAACTTCTCATTTCTTAACAAGAGGGAGACTGTTTAGAAAAGCATTGGCTGGTTCCACGTGGTCTTGCCATCCATAGTGGTGGTTCCTTTCGCCATTGATGTTACCTTGAGCGTGGCGCAGACTGCAACCTACAATTTGCGCAAATAATATAAATTGGCCAGTGGTGGTAAGGGAGTTGAAGAATTTAATGCCTCCCCTGTCTCTCACTAGTTTGATTACCGTAAGGCGGAATACTGCCTTAGCCGTTTTATCAATAAGGTCCTCATACTTTTTCTTTTCCGGATCTTTTTCCTCATCGTCAAGGAGATCTGCCATATCCAAAGGTTTCACAGCAGGAGGCAGATTCAGATGAACCCCTTCCACGCCCGAATTGGCGGGAGAGACCGAGGTCTGGGAGGTAACATCCAAAGCCCCTTCAGCCATAGGCCTCAACAGCTCTCCGCTGCTGAGCAGCTCGGAATGCTTATACAGGATTCCGTGGTATTCCTTCAGGAAAGCCATGAATTTCACCAGGAATTTGTAGCGATAGGCATCGGCTTCGGTGAGTTCCGAGTCATAATCCTCGTTCAGCTCCATATTCATAAGGCAGGTACCCAGGCAGTGGTTCACCGCCTCCTGCAGCTTGAAAAGGCTGTCGTACAGGTGGGCCGGAACCGAATGACATTCCAGCAGAAAGGATTCGGTAGCATCTACCATTGCCATTCTGAACTGGGGCAGCAGCAGCAGCTCTTTCCTGAAATCGGTTGTGGACTCCTCCTCGAGGGCCTGAAGTACCGTAAAATGCTTGCGGTTGAGTACAGTGACCAGCTGGGTGGCATCGATGTAATTTAAATCTGATAGCATAGTTATAAGGTTTGGTTGGTTACAATGAAAAATACTTCTGAAAAGCAAGGGGGATATTCAGGGCATTCCAGGGTACACCAGCCAACACTACGCTTCGCCAAAAAGATTCCGAACTCGCGGCTCCGCCCGCCCTGCTGCAGGGCTTGCGGCACCTGAAAGTATGAAAAAGAAAAATTCAGATAACGGGATTTCGATGAATTTCCAGAATATTCGTTCTAAGGAAAGGGAACAGGTTTGGAAAATTACCGACCCATTTGAGTTGTAAGAATAGATTTACAATTCTGCTCTTTCAGGGGGGAGGTCTAAAAAGAGATGGCGGTGGGGAAACTGGGGAAATGGGGAAACGGGGAAAGCACCAGAGGTAAAATTAGGGTTGCCGCTATGGCCAGAGGTCCTGGCAGGGAGGGATCAGCTCCCTATATGAGCATCATATAAAAAGCCTTAAACAGGCAGTAGAGAGCTATGTAGGGCTGTGAACTGCGTGTTTAGGCTGGGGATGAGGTTCTTTGTATAGGGAGGGGGTAGGGTGTTGGGCGCTGGCAAACACTCCGGCGGGGCCGGAAATTTTCTGGACTTTTTTCTACAAATATGTTGCCCTTCCAAGGCAAGGTTTGGTAGGTTTTTCACTCCGGCGGAGTGACATCTTTGTAGAAACCGGCACCATTG
>CBFGYW010000177.1:0-4491 GCA_965653085.1 uncultured Salinimicrobium sp. | reverse complement strand
CGTTATAAAAACATTACTTAAGACAAAAGGAGGCCCTGAAGCTCTCCTTTCATTCATTGTTCTCTTTTAGTTGTTTTCGCTGTAACCAACGGCCTCTCCAATAAGGGTTGCGCTGGTGCATTCGTCGATTCTCACATTCACGAAGTCTCCCACCTTGTAGTTTTCCTTAGGAAAAACTGCCACTGTATTCTGGGTGGTCCTACCGCTCCAGTGTTCGCTGGATTTCTTCGATTCCTTTTCAATCAGCACTTCCACAATTTTACCTACGTTCTGCTGGGTGCGGTAATGGGAATGCTTCTGCTGAAGGTTTACGATCTCGGTAAGCCTTCTTTTCTTGACCTCTTCCGGAACATCGTCTTCCAGCTTCCTGGCAGCCATGGTTCCCGGCCTTTCTGAATAGGCAAACATAAATCCGAAGTCGTACTTCACGTACTCCATCAGCGATAAGGTATCCTGGTGATCCTCTTCCGTTTCTGTTGGGAATCCGGTGATCATGTCCTGGGAAATTGCACAGTCGGGGATAATTCTTCTGATATTGTCTATCAGCTGGAAATATTCTTCCCTGGTGTGCAGGCGGTTCATCGCCTTCAGGATCCTGTCGCTTCCGCTCTGTACAGGCAGGTGAATATATTTACAGATGTTGTCATATTTGGCCATCACCTCGATCACGTCAAGGGTCATGTCCTGGGGATTCGAGGTGGAGAAGCGGATCCTCATCTTGGGATGGGCCTCTGCAACCATTCGTAATAATGCAGAAAAATTAATGGCAGTGGCCTGATGGATTTCTGATGCGTTCCTGAAATCCTTCTTCAGCCCGCCCCCGTACCAGAGGTAAGAGTCGACGTTCTGCCCCAGGAGGGTGATTTCCTTAAATCCTTTTGCGGCAAGGTCATTGACCTCTTCCATAATGCTTTGCGGATCGCGGCTTCTCTCGCGGCCCCTGGTGAAGGGAACTACACAGAAGGTACACATGTTGTCGCAGCCTCGGGTAATGGAAACAAAGGCTGATACTCCATTGCTCTGAAGTCTTACAGGAGAGATGTCTCCATAGGTTTCGTCTTTGGAAAGGATCACATTCACGGCGTTTCGCCCTTCCTCCACTTCATTGATGAGGTTAGGAAGATCTTTATAGGCATCAGGCCCTACAACCAGGTCAACGATCTTTTCCTCTTCCAGGAACTGGTGCTTGATCCTTTCGGCCATACATCCCAACACTCCTACCTTCATCCCCGGATTGATCTTCTTTACTGCGTTGTATTTTTCGAGCCTTTTCCTGATGGTTTGCTCTGCCTTATCCCTGATGGAACAGGTATTTATAAGCACCAGGTCTGCCTCCTCAAGGTTCTGGGTGGTATCGAAACCTTCATTGGCAAGGATTGAGGCCACGATCTCACTGTCGCTGAAGTTCATCTGACAGCCGTAGCTCTCGATCATCAGCTTTTTACCGTTCCCCAGCTTAGGCTCCAGAACAAGGGTATTCCCCTGTTGTTGTTCATCTATTATCTTCTCCATAATTCAAAAAGTACCAAAGGGTAAAATGAGTGGGCAAAGATACAGTTTTAGTTGAGATGTGACAAAGTGACAGGGAAAAATGTAAAGAGTTTTCCTCTTCCTATATAGCCTCATCTTCCTTAGCAACAGGGAACCAACTCCTGTAATTCTTCGCTAATAGCGAAAAGGTACTGGAGGATACAGGAAGTTAACGGGGCGGAGAAGGAAGCCGTAGTTATTACTTTGCTCGCTCTCTCAAGGAATTTGGTAATGTAGGAAGGCTGCAGATTAATTAAACTTAAATTAAACTTGAGGATCCATTTGAACGCAGGAGCCGGTGCATTTTTGCAGAAAAAATTATGGAGCTTTTTATTTATGTCTTTGCTGCCCTGTTCTCAGTGATCAATCCTTTGGGAACTGTTCCTATTTTTGTAGGATTAACCGAAGACCATTCCCGGAGCGAGCGCTCAAAGATCTCCCTCTTCACTTCTGTCAATGTGCTGCTGATCCTGATCATTTCTTTTTTTACAGGAAGATATATTCTGCAGTTCTTTGGGATCAGCATCGAGTCCTTGAGAATAGCGGGAGGTCTTATTATTGTAAGCTCAGGTTTCGCGTTACTCACTGGTTCCTTTTCAAAACATAAAGGAATGGAGAAGAAAGGGGTAAAGGACGACGTGGAGCATAGGGACGCAATTTCTATGACACCTCTGGCTATTCCCATGCTGGCAGGCCCTGGATCTATTTCCCTGCTGATAAGTTTATACGAGGAATATTCTGCTTCCCAGAGATTGTTGGCAGTACTGGCCATACTGGCTGTCTGTCTGGCAACTTTCCTAATGTTGCGCTGTTCCCATTATATTGTCGGCCTCCTGGGAGCATCGGGAATTAATGCGGTATCAAGGATAATTGGCTTTATTGTTATAGCCATTGGTATAGAATATATAAGTTCCGCTATTTCCACCATATTGGGGAGCTACTCCTAAATGAGTGTCCCACAGCAAGATCTTTTATTTCAGGGGAATTCATTTTAAATAGGATTAATTTTGATTATTTTGTTTCCTATTTAATTTTCTAATGATATATATTTGCACACTCGGAAAAGCTATAAGCTGCTTCTCTGCGGGCGTGGTGGAATTGGTAGACACGCTAGATTCAGGTTCTAGTGCCGCAAGGTGTGGAGGTTCGAGTCCTCTCGTCCGCACAAAAGACCCCTTCTTCAAGGGGTCTTTTTATTTTAAGTCTGTCAAGCTATAAATCTTTTGCCTCTCCTTATATAAAGAACCAATTTCTTCGCTTTTTCAGTCCTATAAGAGGACAAAAAGCCCCTCCTTCAGAAATAAAATTCTGATATTTAAAAAATCCTATACTTTTGCAAATACAAAAATAGCAAGTATGGCAAAGAATTTAGTGATCGTTGAGTCCCCCGCAAAGGCGAAGACAATTGAGAAATTCTTGGGAAAGGATTTCGTGGTAGCCTCGAGTTTTGGCCACATTGCCGATCTGCCCACCAAGGAACTGGGGGTGGACACCGAGGGGGATTTCACGCCTAAATACACAGTCTCCAAAGATAAGAAGGACGTCGTCCGGAAGCTGAAAGGCCTTGCCAAGGATGCCGAGATGGTATGGCTGGCGAGTGATGAAGACCGCGAGGGAGAAGCCATAGCCTGGCATTTGTTTGAGGAACTGAACCTGAAGGAGGAGAAGACCAAAAGGATAGTTTTTCACGAGATCACCAAGACAGCGATCCTGAAGGCTATCGAGAACCCCCGGCAGATAGATTATAACCTGGTGAACGCGCAACAGGCCCGCAGGGTACTGGACCGGCTGGTAGGATATGAACTTTCGCCCGTGCTGTGGAGAAAGGTGAAAGGCGGGCTTTCGGCCGGAAGGGTTCAGTCTGTTTCTGTAAGGCTGATAGTTGAAAGGGAACGCGAAATCAACAGCTTTATTCCAGAAGCCTCTTTCAGGGTAGATGCTGAATTTACTACTGAAGAAGGCAAGACCTTTAAGGCAAAACTTCCGAAGAACCTGGACACTAAGACAGAAGCCGAACAGTTCCTGTCGCAGAACCTGGACGCGAAGTTTAAGGTAGCCGATCTTAGCACAAAACCTGCAAAGAAATCTCCCGCCCCTCCCTTTACCACTTCCACCCTTCAGCAGGAGGCGTCGAGGAAGCTGTATTTCTCGGTGAGCAAGACCATGACCATGGCCCAGCGGCTTTACGAAGCGGGACATATCACTTATATGAGGACCGATAGCGTGAACCTTTCAGACGAGGCACGCAACGGGGCTAAAAATGAAATTCTGAAGGCCTACGGGGAGTCCTATAGCAAATCCCGACAATTCCGCGGAAAAGCCAAAGGAGCCCAGGAAGCTCACGAGGCCATTCGTCCTACCAATTTTGCCGCACATACGGTGAATGCCGACCGGGATGAACAGCGCTTATATGAACTTATCTGGAAAAGAGCCATTGCCTCGCAGATGAGCGATGCCCAGCTGGAGCGGACCAATGTGAGGATTGAGGCTGATAAGCACAACAAATTCTTCACTGCAAACGGGGAAGTATTAAAATTTGATGGTTTTCTGAAAGTTTATCTGGAAGGTCACGACGAAGAGGACGAAGAACAGGAAGGAATGTTGCCTGCCTTGCGTATGAACGAGACCCTGGAGAACAATTATATTACTGCCACCGAGCGGTTTACCCGTCCGCCTTACCGCTATACGGAAGCCTCGCTGGTCAAGAAACTGGAAGAGCTTGGTATTGGACGACCCTCCACCTATGCACCTACCATATCCACCATCCAGAACCGGAACTATGTGGAAAAAGGCTCTGTAGACGGGGTGGAACGAAAGTATGTGCAGCTCACTTTCAGCAGAAATAAGATCAGTGAGAAGACCCTTACTGAAGCTGTAGGCAGCGATAAAGGTAAGCTGGTGCCTACAGATGTTGGGATGGTGGTAAATGACTTCCTGGTTAACCTTCCGTTGTTCACCTCT
>CBFGYW010000176.1:0-4498 GCA_965653085.1 uncultured Salinimicrobium sp. | reverse complement strand
AGTGTCTATGCCATCGAACACATCAAAAAACAGGAACATAACCCCAACTACCTGAGTTCTGTGGAATTCAATGTCAATCAGCTCAAGCTGAGCAATGACATCAATAAAGTGGTCAGCGAGGCCGATTATATCATCTTCGCCATTCCTTCCGCCTTTCTGAAGGGGGAACTGGATCAACTCACCGAATCCCTCGAGAACAAGGTGATCTTTTCAGCAATTAAAGGGATAGTGCCCGAAACCAGCCTTATCGTGGGAGAACACTTCCACCAGACCTATGGAATCCCATTCAGCAACATCGGGGTGATCACCGGGCCCTGTCACGCAGAGGAGGTTGCCCTTGAAAGGCTTTCCTACCTCACCATCGCCTGTGCCGATGAGGAGAAGGCCAAGCTGATGGCAAAGACCCTCAGCAGCCATTATATCAATGCCAAGACCAGCGATGATATCTTCGGAACAGAATACGCTGCCATGCTGAAGAACATCTATGCCATCGCAGCAGGAATAGCCCACGGACTCGGCTATGGTGACAACTTCCAGAGCGTGCTGATGAGCAATGCCATCAGGGAGATGAAGAAATTCATCAAGAAGGTCCACAAGATGAAGCGTAACATCAACGATTCCGCCTATCTGGGTGACCTTCTCGTTACGGGCTACTCTCTCTTCAGCCGTAACCGGATGTTCGGGAACATGATTGGGAAAGGCTACACCGTGAAAAGCGCCCAGATGGAAATGAGCATGATTGCTGAAGGATACTATGCCACCGCCAGTGCCTATAAGATCAACAAGGAAAAGGGCACCAAAGCCGCCAAGACCCCTATCATCAATGCGGTATATGCAGTGCTTTATGAGGGCAAGGAACCCAAAAAAGTGTTCAAGAAACTGGCCGATAAGCTGGATTAGGAAAAAATTTAACTTCAGAAGCCACCAAGAAATCCGTCACCCTGAGCCTGTCGAAGGGCTGCCGGCAGATAGTCAGAATAAACCAAGAAAAAATGCAATCAATAGCCGCCACTCCCGAAGAATATATCGCCTCCCTTCCCGAAGAGCGGAAGGAAACCGTTGAAAAGCTGCGTAAAACGATCCTGGAAAACCTTCCTGAAGGCTTTTCAGAGGAAATGCAGTATGGGATGATAAGTTATGTGGTGCCGCATTCCCTGTACCCTGCAGGCTATCACTGTGATACCAAACTAGCCTTGCCTTTCCTTGCAATGGCCTCCCAGAAGAATTTCGTGGCCCTGTACCATATGGGGATCTATGCCGATGAGCAGCTGCTGGAATGGTTCACTTCAGAGTTTCAGAAACACTCAAAAAAGAAACTGGATATGGGCAAGAGCTGTATAAGGTTCAAGAAGACCGAAGATATTCCTTATGAGCTAATAGGGCAACTGGCAGCGAAGATGAGTCCGGAGCAGTGGATCGCCCTGTATGAGAGTAAATTCAGAAGGTAGAGAAACTTGGTTTAGGGTTCAGGCTATTTAACCACCACGCCCCGCTTTCCCATCACCGGGATATCCTGGGTCGCCTTTTCATTGATGCTGTTCTTTCTGAAAACGAAATTCCTGTGCAGCATCTTCCCTTCAGAAAAAAAGGAAACCGAGAATTCATTGTTGAGGCCTAGCACCTCATCCTGCAGGAATTCCACCTTCGCAAAAGACTTTGGAGGCAGCTCCTTCAGGGAATGCCTCATAGTAGAGGTGGCCTGAGTTTCGCTGAAGCCCCGGGTAACTATTAGAACGGTGTCTATTAGGGAACTGCTGTCGTTGACCAGGTAGGCGTTCCAGTCCATGCTTCGGAAATCCTCGTTCTCCTCCCGCACCACTGCCAGAAAAACATCCTTTACCTCGGGAATCTCAATATCCTTCTTCATTGCAATTATTTCAGGTTTGCTAATCCAGCTTATCCTTCACCTTGTGGTATAACCAGAAAAGAACTCCAGCCGCTACGAGGAACAGAACCGCCCCAACAGCGAACTCAAGGATTTCAGCGACCAGGGTAAGGGCCAGAATGACTCCCAGGATGATGATTCCCAGGATGATCAGCGCAAATTTTTTCATATCGAAGATTTAAATTGTTCCAGAAACCTTAAATCGTTTTCATAGAACATGCGAATATCCCCAATCTGGTACAAAAGCATTGCTATCCTCTCAATTCCCATCCCGAAAGCAAAACCCGAATATTGCGCAGGGTCTATGTTACAATTGCTCAGAACATTCGGATCTACCATCCCGCAGCCCATGATCTCCAGCCAGCCGGTACCTTTGGTGATCCTGTAATCGGTTTCTGTTTCCAGACCCCAGTAGATGTCCACCTCGGCACTAGGCTCGGTAAACGGAAAGTAGGAAGGCCGCAGCCTGATCTTCGATTTTCCGAACAATTGCTTAGTAAAATACAACAAAGTTTGCTTTAAATCTGCAAAGGACACGTTTTTATCTATATACAGCCCCTCGACCTGATGGAAGATACAGTGCGACCGCGCCGAAATGGCCTCGTTCCTGAACACCCTTCCGGGAGAGATCGTGCGTATGGGCGGCTGGTTATTCTCCATATACCTCACCTGAACTGAGGAGGTGTGGGTGCGCAGCAGCACATCGGGATTGGTCTGGATGAAAAAGGTATCCTGCATATCCCGCGCCGGATGGTACTCCGGAAGGTTCAGGGCAGTAAAGTTGTGCCAGTCGTCCTCGATCTCGGGCCCTTCGGAAACATTGAACCCGATATTCGAGAAGATCTCGATGATCTGGTTCTTCACGATGGAAATAGGGTGTCTCGCCCCAATCTCCACCGGCTCCCCAGGCCGCGTAAGATCGCCGTAGATGCCTTTTTCCTCAACCCTGGACTCCAGCTCTGCCTTCAGCAGGTCAACCTTCTCCTGGGCCGCATTTTTAAGGGTATTGATGGATTGCCCGAATTCCTTCTTCTGCTCATTGGGAACATTCCTGAATTCCGCAAAGAAATCATTCAGGATCCCCTTTTTTCCGAGGAACCTGATCCTGAAATTCTCAACCTCTTCCTTCGATGTCGCCTGAAAAGCATCAATCTCAGCAATATAATCCTTAATCTTCTCTACCATGGATATGTTTCTTTAAGAAAGGCAAATTTACAATTATCAAATAATAATCCTCAATAAACCGCCCCTCCTTTAACTCTTAACTCTTAACTCCTAACTCTTAACTAGCTTATATACTCCTTCTCCAGGAAATACTGCACTATCGCCTCCTTCATAAGCACCTGCTGCTCTCCCGCCTTCAGCACCGGCAGCTCTTCAATGAATTTATAGTGGGGCCAGCCCTCATCGTCGAAATATTCGAATTCGTAGTAGCCGTAAGGCTCCAGCAGCCTGCAGATTGCGATGTGCATCAGCTCCAGCTTCTGGTCCTTCTTGAATTTCCGGTGGAGCTGCCCCAGTTCCTGGACTCCGATAAGGTATATGATCGCATCCAGGTCGAGTGCCTCCCCATCTGCAAATTGATCTGAAAGCTGTTTCTGAACCAGCTCCCAGCGTTGTTTTAATTGTTCGTCTCTTGCCATGGCGCAAAGATAATTCTTAAGTTTGGGAAAATACTATCTTTGAAAAGATGAATACACTTGATATTATTCTGGGAATCCTGCTGCTTATCGGATTCGTGCGGGGATTCTTCAGAGGTTTCCTGGTAGAGCTGGCAGGCCTCATCGCCCTGGTAGCCGGAATATACGCAGCCATTTATTTTTCCGATGGAACCCTCACTTTCCTGGACAGCTTTCTTGACTGGGACCCAAAGTACCTGAAGCTGCTGGCTTTCGCCCTCACCTTCCTTATCGTGGTCGTGATCATTTCACTGCTGGCAAGGCTGCTTACCAAGGTGATGGACCTGATGGCCCTCGGGCTGGTGAACAAACTCCTGGGAAGCGTCTTCGGACTGGTAAAAATGGCCTTTGTGGCCAGCGTCTTCCTGATGTTCCTGAACCAGCCTTTCTCTGTGAATATAGGTACGAAAACAAAAGAGAATTCAATACTGTACCCCAGAATCCAACCCATCGCCCCGCTGTTGCTGCCAACAGTGCTGGAAAAGCTGGAGAATGAAGGGATTTTTGACGGCGATGCTACTGAAAATGAATCAGATATAAAATAAAATTTCCCCTACCAGCTCCGTACCTTAGGCCTAGCTCACCCCTTCCTCACCCGGAGCTCACCCTTTACTGACCCCTTTGGAGGGGGGTGAGAAAGGGGTGAGCTCGGGCTAAGCTAAGGAGGATATTGGGAGATGGTATAGTGAAAACAGGTGAAAATGAAGAATTTTTGCCACGGATTCACGAATATCATCTATTTATTCTGTCAGATAATATTCGTGGATTCGTGGCTTTATTGGAAGAAGAACTTTCCTCTCTTTTCCGAAAAAATACCTGAGTTCCTGAATTATAAATTCAGCTGATAAACCCCTTCCAGCTGGGTTTCACTGCTCACATTAACATCAAGATCCTTGATAATACCCGAGCTTACGCGGTATACCCATCCATGAAG
>CBFGYW010000175.1:0-4558 GCA_965653085.1 uncultured Salinimicrobium sp. | reverse complement strand
GAAGGGGAGGGATGTGCAGCATAATAATCGTGATAATGGCGAGAATAGGAATGGCCAGAAGCATACCCATAATACCCCAGATGGAGCCCCCGAGTACTACCACCAAAATGACCATAAAGGGGTGCAGGTCGACTTTGTCTCCCACCAGGTAGGGCTCCAGCAGGTAACTTTCAACAAACTGAGCTACCGAGAAAGTGATGAGGATACCTATAAGCACACTTGTTTCCCCCGAGGTAAAGTACCCGAATGCGAGGGCGAGGGTGAGGCCGATAATGTTTCCAATATATGGTAGGATGTTCAGCAGGGCAGCAATAAGGCTTATCAGGATGAAATTGCCTACACCAGAGATCCCGAGCCCGATGGAATATAATACCGCCAGCACTCCCGAAAGCATCAGCTTCCCAACAAGATACTGTTGGGTGACTTTTGCTGATTTGTGGATGATCATTTTCACTTCCCCCTTCTTCTCCTTGGGGAAAAGCCGCAGCAGGAATTCCTTGAATCGTTTACGGTAAGTGAGAAGGAAGAAGATGTAAATGAAGACCAGCAGGAATGACCCAATAAAGCCCATGGTTTTCATAAGGAAGCTGAAGGCTTTTTTGCCCTTCCGGGTCACGGAGCTGTTTCCCTCTGCCAGCGGGTTTTCCTGAGATACTGAGGAAGAATCTCCATTCCCATTATTTGAATTCTGTCCTTTGGCTTCGGAATTTTGAGCTTTGGTATTCTCCTTTTGGAAAGGAAGATTCCTGCCTGATTGCTGAAGGTCACTCGACTGCATAGTCGTATGTTCAAATATATAGGATTTGACCTGTTCTACCTTCGGCTTCATCGTCTCCTTTATCTGGGGCCATTTTCCCGCGAAACTCTGGATCTGGAAAGACACCAGGGCCAGGAATCCCAGTGCGATAAGGAAGAGCAGAAAAGTGCTTAAAAAGGAGGAGAGGCCGCGACTTATTTTCCATCCCTCCAGCTTCTGGGCGAGAGGCAGGATGACCAGGGCCAGAATGATGGCAGTAACAAATGGGATGAGAAAACCTTTAGCTTTAAACAATCCCAGGAATAGGAAAAACAGGAATATAACAACAAGGGTGGAGTAGTATAATATCTTCTTTCCGTTTGCCATTTCTGCAGTTTTGTTTTCCACGTAGGTAAAAGTCGCGGCCCTTCCTTCAGGTATTGTGCCTACGGAAAGATCCCTCTCTGGGTATACGCCAGTTCGATTCTCGAGATCGCAATGATGTAGGCTGCGGTTCTCCAGTCGATCCCGCGGGTTTCCGCTTCGTTCGCCACCTTGTGGAACACCTGCGTTATCTTCTTCTCGATCTTTTCCATTACCTCGTCCAGCTGCCACAGCTCTCCGTTGCGGTTCTGTAGCCATTCGTAATAGCTGCCAATAACTCCGCCCGAGTTGCAAAGGATATCAGGAATAATGACAACGCCTTTGTCCAACAGGATCTTTTCCCCTTCAGGATCGGTAGGTCCATTAGCCCCTTCGGCTACGATTCCGCCTTTTATCTTCTGGGCGTTTTCTGCGGTGATTTGATTCCCAAGGGCTGCAGGAATTACGAAGTCGCACTCCAGGCCAAAGAAATCTTCAGGTTCCATTTCCACTGCACCTTCAAAGCCAAGGATGGAACCTTTTCGAGGCTCTGTGTGTTTAGCGAGATCGGGTACAGAAATCCCTTTGGAATTATACAAGGTAGCGTGGGCATCCTGTACTGCGATGAGTTTGGCACCTTCATTCACAAGAAATTCCGAAGCCCAGTAACCAACATTACCAAAGCCCTGGACGATAAAGGTTTTTCCGTCGAGACTCTCACCACGCTTCTCGTACAGGAGCTTGATGCAGAGGTAAACTCCGAAGCCGGTTGCCCGGTCGCGGCCTTCAAGTCCTCCTGAACCTACTGGTTTTCCTGTTACCACGTGCTGGTTCTTGGAACGTTCTGAAGGGTTTTTTGTAGACATATAAGTATCTGCAATCCAGGCCATGGTCTGGGCGTTGGTATTGACATCGTGTGCCGGAATATCGTGTTCTGGCCCAATGTTTTCACCTAAAGCATAGGTGAAGCGCCGAGTGATTCGCTCCAGTTCTGAAAGGCTGTAGTTGCGGGGATCGATCTGGATTCCCCCTTTTGCACCTCCATAGGGAAGTCCTGCTAGCGAGGTTTTCCAGGTCATCCACATAGCCAGGGCCTTAGCAGCATCAACATCCACGGTGGGATGATAGCGCAGCCCACCTTTGTAAGGCCCCAGGGCATTATTGTGCTGCACCCGGTAACCTGTGATGATCTCCACTTCTCCGTCATCCATCTTCACCGGAAAATGGACGATGATCTCGTTATTGGTGATCCCCAGAATTCTGCGGATGTTCGGATTCAACTGCATCAGATCGGCTGTTTTGTTGAACTGGTTCAAAACAGTCTCATACATTTGTTGCTTCTTGGGTGCTGCCATATTTTCTTTTTTCTGTTTTTACTTCCTGCCCTCCGCCAGTCTTGCTGCCATATACGCAGGATCTATAGCTAAGTTCCGAAGAAATTTTCTATTAACAGAAAGCTGAAGAGGATTTATATCATTTATAACAAAATTTCCTGGTGCTTGTTATGGTTCTGAAATCTTTGTTATCTGTCTCTCTGCTCCATAAATTTGTTTAACTTTCCCTGAAATGAACAGCAGCAAAAAACCACTTATTGTGGCCCATCGAACAAACGCAGGAGGGTGTCCTGAGAATTCTCTTTCGGGCATTAGAGCTGCCATGGCTCTTGGGGTGGATATGATAGAGCTTGATCTTCAGCGGACTATGGATGGGCGACTGGTGTTGATGCACGACAGCGAAATTGACAGGACCACTAACGGAAGCGGGGAAGTAAGATCCTTTACTTATGACCAGCTTTCCCGATTCTACCTCAAGACCGGTGCAGATATTCGGGAGAGAATTCCTCTTTTTGAGGAAGTACTGCAGCTGGTCAACACTTCTGAAGTCAGACTTATACTTGAAATGAAATCCCCTAAAAAATTCCTGGGGATAGGAGGGGAGGTGGTGAACCTACTGGAAAAGTACGGGATGCGGGACCGGGTGGCAGTAATCTCCTTCGACAGCAGTTTTCTGAAGAGCTTTAAGCATGAGTACCCGGATATTTTTGTAGCAAGTCTGAGTGTCCTTCCAATAGGACCACGAGCTTCAAGTAATTTTGATGCAGTGGGGATTTTCTATCCTGGCCTCCTAATGCTGAACAGCCTGCTTTTAGGAGGCCTTAGGAGGCTTCTGCGCCTGGAAAATATTGGGATTTACGTCTTCACTGTTAATTCACAGAAAGTTGCGAAGAAGCTCCTGAAGGTGAATGTGGAGGGAATCATCAGCGATAAGCCGGAGCTTCTCCTGAAGGTCTTCAAATCTTAATACAAGGTGACTTGAAGGTAGCCTCAGCCCTTCAGTGCTATTTCAATATGTTTCAGATGATGCCTGCAATGCCAGGAGTAATAGGCCAGGGCTTCCGAGAGTTTAATGGTTTTCTGCTGTTCCGGATGAAAGAATGCTCGAGTCCATTCCTCCTCTGTCATGCTTTTCATCAGGTTACTCCAGCGCGCGTGCACCCCTCGGGAAATTTCCAACGATGCCTGTACCAGCTCCCTAGAATAATCTTCCTGCCTAACCCACGCGTTTTCGTCGTAGGGCTTGATCGAAGGATTTGTTTCAGTCAGGGCAAGTTTGAATCTTATGAAACAGTTCATATTACTATCGGCACAATGGTGCACCAGATGCGTAATATTCCAGCTTCCCGGACGGTACGTCCGCTCCCAGTCGACCTCTGAAACTTCGGTCAGAATGTTCTGCAGCTGCTGGGGGAAATTTTTTATTACTTCAATGGCAGCGGTACGTTCTTCAGCATTAAAATTGGTGGAAGCCTCGAATTTTCCTATTGGATATCTTGGATCAGTCATAGCAGTGTCTTATAACAATACGTTTCGGGAATAAAACCTAAAGTTATTCAATATTCAGATAACTGCATAGCATCAATTTTCAGGTACCTAAAACAGTATGGCTGCTACGAATACGACTGCAGAGATTAATTATATCCTTTATAAAATGTTAATAATGAGGTTATTTTCCGCAGAATGTATAAATTTATTCAGTAACCAATAAAAAGACGTTATGATCAAGATCTTAGCAGTTATTATGTTGATTGGTGGTGCTATTGCACTTGTTATGGGAGTAATGGGAATCTTTGGCAGCATAGCAGTGATGTTCAGCCCTTGGGCGCTGGCCATCCTGGGATTCGTATTTTTTGTTTCAGGTATTTCCATGCTCAAATACAGAAAGGATACCGATGAGGTCGCTGCGGATAAACGCAAGCATTAATATTTTATAAGCATAAGAGAAGCCGCAATTGGGACCTGAAGCTTACCTTTCAGGTGCCTGATTGCGGCTATTTTATTTAAGGTGGTCTCTCCTTCAGGTCCCTATTAGGAAACTATATCCAATTCTCTGATCTCCTTTTTATATTCTGAAAAGAAAGATGCTTATGAAGCCATTGACAGGATAAATTTCATCCATTCC
>CBFGYW010000174.1:0-4588 GCA_965653085.1 uncultured Salinimicrobium sp. | reverse complement strand
TTGAAGGCTGCGTGGCAGTTCAGGTGGAGCAGAACGAGCAGGAGACAGAATTTCTGCTTCACTTGGCTGCTGAACATGATTTTATTAAAGGGGTTGTAGGCTGGGTGGATCTTTCTGCTGAAGACCTTCCAGAGCGGCTGGAGCGTTTTTCCAGGCATAAAAAGTTCAGGGGGATTCGTCATACCGAATATGATGACAAAGGCGAGTTCCTGTTAAAGCCGTCCTTTGGAAAGGGAATTGGAAAACTCTAGGATTTCGGATTCACTTATGACCTTCTGGTGTTCCCTCACCAGTTGGGGGCGGCAATTGAACTTGTTCGGGAATTCCCAGATCAACCATTTGTTCTGGATCACCTTGGGAAACCGTCAATCTCTAAGGGACCCTCCAGGGTATGGACAGCACAGATAAAACAATTGGGGGCATGTTCAAATGTTTACGCAAAACTTTCAGGGATGGTAACAGAGACATCAGGACAGAAATGGAAGCCGGAAGATTTTGGTCCTTTCCTCGATATAATGCTGGAAGCTTTTGGAACCGGAAGATTGATGTTCGGGTCTGACTGGCCTGTGTGTACCGCTGCTGCTAGCTATAGTGAAGTACTAAGTAGCCTTCAGGATTATTTTAAGGCCTTCAGCAGGGAAGAGCAATCAGCAATATTGGGAACCAATGCTGTAAAATTTTATCGGCTTCCTGGAATATAATCCAGAGGAGTAACATCTGTGTAAGGGCTTGCTTAAATATACTACGTAGGATTTACATCTTTGTAAAGGCTTCCTTGAATTTACTCCGGAGGAGTAACATCTTTGTAGAAAATGTAATCTTCCCTTTATATCCCGCTCTGGAAGAGCGGAACCTTAAAATGAAGGCAGATCATTACCAACGGGCACAGGCCTAAAAAAAAGATCCTGCTCTTTCGAACAGGATCCTTTATAAGTGAGATAAGCGTTTTTATTTATTTTACTTTGTCAACAATAGCTTTGAACGCCTCAGGATGGTTCATGGCCAGGTCGGCAAGAACCTTACGGTTCAGTTCCATTCCACTGGCGCTGAGTTTCCCCATGAATTGTGAATAGCTCATTCCGTGCATACGGGCACCTGCGTTGATACGCATGATCCATAGGGAACGGAAGTTTCTTTTCTTGGCTTTACGGTCTCTGTAAGCATATAACATTGCTTTGTCAACCGCATTTTTTGCTACTGTCCAAACGTTCTTACGACGTCCAAAGTAACCTTTTGCTTGCTTAAGAACCTTTTTTCTTCTGGCTCTTTTTGCAACTGAATTTACTGATCTTGGCATATTTTAAATTTTTTTGTAGCAGGCGATTCGTCTTTTCATAATTCTGAATTCCGAATTCTTTATTGGGCCCGACTCCAGGGTTATTAAATTGTTTAAACCATCAAAGGTTCAATTACTTTAAACGCAATTGAAGTTTGATACTTCCTTCATCCGCATCGTGCACCAAAGTGCTGTGGGTCAAGGCAAGCTTTTGTTTTTTGGTCTTCTTTGTTAAGATGTGACTTTTAAACGCATGCTTTCTTTTAATCTTTCCGGTACCGGTAAGCTTGAAACGCTTCTTGGCACTGGATTTCGTTTTCATTTTAGGCATTGTGTCCTTATTTAATTGTTATCTCACTTATTATCTTCATCCGCCGGCTATCGGTCGGAAGTTATTTTACTTTCTTCGGGGAAATGAACATGGTCATACGTTTCCCTTCCAGCTTAGGCATTTGCTCTACCTTGCCATATTCCTCAAGATCGGTAGCAAGACGCAGCAACAGGATCTCTCCCTGATCTTTGAATACAATTGAACGACCTTTAAAGAACACGTAAGCCTTAAGTTTGGCACCTTCTTTCAGGAATTTCTCCCCGTGCTTCTTCTTGAATTCGTAATCGTGCTCATCTGTGTTCGGACCGAAACGGATCTCCTTTACCACCACCTTGGTGGCTTTGGATTTTAGAACCTTGTCCCGTTTCTTTTGCTCATAGAGAAACTTTTTATAATCCATCACCTTTGCAACAGGGGGCTCGGCATTAGGGGAAATTTCCACTAAATCCAGTTCCTGCTCTTCGGCTATGGCTAATGCCTGTCTGAGGGAATAAACCCCCATCTCCACATTGTCGCCTACCAGGCGTACTTCCTCTGCACGAATTTTACCGTTAATTCTGTGCGCATCTTCCTTGATTTCTCTTAGAGGTCTTTTTGATCTTTTTTTTCGTATTGCTATGGCTCTATAATTTTAATTAAACTTCAAATGTCTTTAAGGTCGCATTGACCTCCTTTTTTATTAAATCGATAAAGGCTTCAATGGACATACTGCCCAGATCGCCTTCGCCGTGCTTACGTACAGAAACCGTACCATCCTTTTCCTCCTGTTCCCCCACGATAAGCATGTAAGGAACTTTGCTGACTTCGGCCTCCCGAATCTTTTTCCCAATAGTCTCATTGCGGTTGTCAGACCGGGCGCGAATTTCGTCATTTTCCAGCAAAGTTAAAACTTTTTGGGAGTATTTTTCATATTTCTCGCTGAGGGAGAGAATAATAGCCTGCTCAGGCATCAGCCATAATGGGAAATTACCCGCAGTGTGCTCCAACAGGATGGCTACAAAGCGTTCCATACTTCCAAACGGCGCCCTGTGGATCATCACCGGACGGTGCATTTCGTTGTCGCTTCCCTTGTAGGTCAGGTCGAATCTCTCAGGAAGATTGTAGTCCACCTGAATAGTTCCCAGCTGCCATTGCCTTCCCAGGGCATCCTTCACCATAAAGTCCAGTTTTGGACCGTAAAACGCGGCTTCCCCGGTTTCGATGACGTAGTTCAGCCCTTTAGTCTTTGCAGCGTTGATGATGGCATTTTCAGCCTTCTCCCAGTTCTCGTCAGAACCTATATATTTTTCTTTGTTCTCAGGGTCCCTAAGGGATACCTGTGCAGTAAAGTTTTCAAATCCTAGCGATCCAAACACGTAAAGCACCAGGTCTATCACCTTCATGAACTCATCGTCCAGCTGGTCGGGAGTACAGAAAAGGTGGGCATCATCCTGGGTGAAACCTCTCACTCTTGTCAGACCATGCAATTCACCACTTTGCTCATAACGGTAAACGGTACCGAATTCTGCAAAACGCTTCGGCAGGTCTTTATAACTCCAGGCACTGCTTTTATAGATCTCGCAGTGGTGCGGACAGTTCATGGGCTTCAGAAGGAATTCTTCTCCCTCATTCGGCGTGTGGATGGGCTGAAAACTGTCCTGCCCATATTTTGCATAATGGCCTGAAGTCACGTAAAGTTCCTTTTGCCCAATATGAGGAGTCACCACCATTTCGTAGCCCGCTTTCTTCTGAGCTTTCTTAAGGAAATTCTCCAGCCTTTCCCTCAGGGCAGCACCCTTGGGAAGCCATAACGGAAGTCCCTGACCCACTTTCTGTGAGAAGGTGAAGAGGTCCAGCTCTTTCCCCAGTTTGCGATGGTCACGTTTCTTGGCCTCTTCCAGAAGTTCCAGATATTCCTTCAGGTCTTTCTGCTTCGGAAAAGTGATTCCATAAACCCGTGTCAGCTGTGGATTATTTTCGTTACCACGCCAGTAGGCTCCTGCAGCACTCATTATCTTGGCTGCCTTAATAAAACCTGTATTAGGCAGGTGCCCACCTCGGCAGAGGTCGGTGAAGGTATCGTGGTCGCAGAAGGTGATCGTCCCGTCTTCAAGGTTTTCGATTAGTTCTACTTTGAACGGATTCCCCTCGTCTTTATATTTCTTAAGTGCATCAGCCTTGGAAACTTCGCGCATTGAGAAGTCATGTTTTCCGCGGGCAATTTCCAGCATCCGGTCTTCCACCTTTTTGAAGTCGTTTTCAGAAAACTTGTGTTCCCCGAAATCCACATCGTAGTAGAATCCGTTTTCAATGGCAGGCCCAATGGTTAATTTTATTCCCGGATAAAGCTCCTGCAGCGCCTGTGCCATCACGTGGGAGCTGGAATGCCAGAAAGCCTTCTTGCCTTCAGGATCATTCCAGGTATATAAGGTAAGACTGCCGTCGGTAGTTAAAGGGGTGGAGGTCTCAATCGTGCTGTCGTTGAACTTTGCTGAAATCACATTTCTGGCCAGTCCCTCGCTGATACTCTGAGCCACTTCAAAGGGAGTGGTCCCCTGCTCAAATTCCCTGATACTGCCGTCGGGCAATGTTATCTTGATCATATTAAAAATTTAAGAAGCAAAGATAATTTGAAAATTCGGCAAATTGAAAATTTGAAATTGTTTTATCAAATACATCCCCAAAAACCTCTTAAAAAGATCACAAACCCCGCACCTCGCACCTCGCACCCCGCACCTCTTAACTCATAACTCTCCCCTCACTCCACATCAAATTCCACAAACATCTTCCTCCCTATAGCATCATCAATTTCCGACATCAGGATATACCTGCCCGGAGTAAGAACTGCACTGAAATACCCCTTTCTGGTTTCTCCCTCATCCAGATGAAGTTCCTGAATTCCTCCCAGGAAGGTGAAACCCTGTGGTGCCGGATAGATAAGCCCCTCCATATCTTCAGCCACATAGAACCAGTTCATCCATTTGTTCAGCTTTTCCAGATCT
>CBFGYW010000173.1:0-4593 GCA_965653085.1 uncultured Salinimicrobium sp. | reverse complement strand
AGATGCGTCCAGCCTTTGTTCAGGATAGGGGTGATGGTATTCTCGGGATCATTCAGGCGGGTGACTACCTCAATGGCCTTGTCGTAATAGTCAAATCCCTTTTCAACCGTAGCTTCGTTGAGGGTATATATTCCTCCCAGATTATTGTATGCCCACCACAGCAGCGTATCATTTTTGCTGGCGACGGCACTTTCCAGAGCTTTGATATAATTTTCTTTAGCCCTAAGGGTGTCTTCGCGGTCCTCATACGTTATTCCCAGGTTGTTGTAACCCTGATAAAGGTGATAATAATCCTTTTCTTCTGAAGCCAGTTCGATAAGCTTCAGGGAATAGTGTATGGAATTTTCATAATCATAACTCCTTAATGCCTGAGAAGAAAGCTTTAAGAGTTTAGTGATACTGTCGTTTGCGGGAGATTTTTTCGGCGGCTCAGCCTGAAAAAGGAGAAGCAGTATCCCACCAAAAAAACTTAAAAAGTAACTTGTATTCAATACAGTAGCTGATTTAGGGTTTCATGGTGTAGGGGACCACAATATTAAAATAACATTAACAGTTGGAAGCAAATATAGGAAATGAATCTTCTTCTGAAATGCTTTTTTTCCCAAAAAAATAGGCCGAAATTCTCGAGCGAACTCTGTGGCTTATAGAAATTTAATCCTAATTGTATTCTGAATTTCTATTCCAGTGTCCTGTGTGGTAAGACCAGAAATTCTTCAGAAAAATTTAAGACTTCTGCAGCCAACAATCAGAATAATTTGATATATTAGCAATATCAATATGATATCAAACTAAAACAACCAACCCATGGCAACACAAGAAAAAAACCACAGCCCCTCCAACGGATATTTTATGCTGGCATTTATATTTATCCTCCTTTTTGGATGTGTCTTCGGATTTATTACCATGAAGAATCCGTGGTTCCTCGTCGGCAGTTTTGCAGCCCTCTTCCTGGCTTTCGGACTGATCCTGGTAAACCCCAATGAATCCAGGGTACTGCTCCTGTTTGGAGATTATGTGGGTACAGTAAAAAAGAATGGACTTTTCTGGGTGAATCCTTTCTACTCGAAGAACAAAATTTCGCTGCGGGCCCGCAATTTCGATAGTGAGCGGCTGAAGGTGAACGATAAGCTGGGGAATCCCGTGATGATCAGCACCATTCTGGTCTGGAGGGTCCTGGACACCTACAAAGCCTCTTTTGATGTAGACAATTTCGAGAATTTCGTAAAAGTACAGACCGATGCCGCGGTAAGGAAACTGGCAAGCCTTTATCCTTACGACAACTTTGCCGATGAAGGCCTTGATGAAGATATCACGCTAAGGTCAAGTGTAAATGAGGTAAGCCAGGCCCTGGAGAAGGAAATCACTGAACGCCTTGATATTGCCGGAATCGAGGTTCTGGAAGCCCGGATAGGATATCTGGCCTACGCCAATGAGATAGCAAGTGCGATGCTGAAAAGGCAGCAGGCAACCGCTATTGTTGCTGCCAGGCACAAGATTGTTGAAGGTGCAGTAAGCATGGTGGAAATGGCCCTGGAGGAGCTGAGCCGTAAACAAATTGTATCGCTCGACGATGAAAGAAGGTCAGCAATGGTAAGCAACCTGATGGTGGTTCTCTGCAGCGATAAGGACACCACCCCCATTGTCAATACCGGGACGCTGAATCATTAATATCAGAGGCTGAAGCTGAATGAATTACTTCAGCACCCAAATCACAGGTTCGCCTAAAGAAGGATCACGAAATGAGTAAAAAGAAAGCTTTTCCGTTAAGGCTGAATGAAGATATGCTGAAGGCAATTGAGAAGTGGGCTTCTGATGAATTCAGGAGTACCAATGGACAGATCGAATATATGCTCTCCAGGACCTTAAAAGAGGCCAAGCGAATGCCAAAACCTAAATCGGGGGAAGATAAAGAGAAATAAAAAAACCGGGGATAGAACCCGGTTTTCCTGTTATTTCAGAATTTGCGATCTTCAGCCCCTTTTACTGGAGCTCTTGTGATCGCAATTTATTTGAATATTTCATTCAATACTTTCGCTAGCCTGATCCCTCCTTTTTGAAGCTGTTCCCTCACTACAGGAAACCAGACATAGGCGTATTCATATCCCAGTTTATCACCCACCTCAACACTTGCATAAGCTTTGTTGCTTAGTTCCTTGGATTCATACATCCAGGTAAGCAGATCGCCGGCTTCAATAGCTTTTATCTCCTGCCTTGAAAGCTCCTCTGCATTAGCTGCAAGTTCAGTATAGCTCATCTGGAAGTCGTCGATCATCTGGCTGTCCCAAACCCTGTGGATATTCGTCCCCTGATTGAACCAGCGTACCTGGATGTCATTTCCCCCTTTGTCTGCTCCCCTACCGGTATGGAAAGGCTGATGAAGGTCTCCCATCAGGTGGACCAGCATTTTCAGGTGAAAGACTTTTTTGTCCTTTGAAGCATTGTCATCCTCAAGAACGGCGATACATTTCCTGATTCCAAAAACGATATCCCCGGCAGGATCTGCAGCTTCCTTTGAATATTCGGTCTGCCCCTCATCGAGATTCACATAATGCCAGGGTCCGTATTCACGGTACTGGTCGTCGCTCTTGATATCGTCTCCAAAAGTGGAAACAAGGGCCAGTCCATCCCCATTCAGAAGATTGTCTATGGCCTTCTTTGCCTTTTTGCTCAAATAAGCTTCGGCTATCTCCCCCGTGGCCCGGTGCCCGGTTTTTCCCCAATCCACTTCAGAAGCAAAGGAAAGGCTGGATATGAATAATGCCGCAACTATCAATAAATATTTCATGATTTCTGTTTTTAACTGGCACAAAGATATAAAAGGAGTGTCAGTAAATCTGAACTAATTTTCCCCATTATCCCGTCCCGAGACCTGATCTCTTGAAAAAGAAATTTGTAACTTTAGTATCAGGAAAATTCACGAAACCCCAAATTCTGATAATATGAAGGTATTTCTGGAGAAGCAATTTGTTAAATGGTGGTGGCTCACCATGTTCATCCTGGCCATGATCCTGATCATTTTCGGAACGGGCTATTACGCTACCGAGAATTCCGAAGAGGACACAAAAGTCATTGTTTCCATTATTTGTTGCCTTATTGCTTTCCCCATTGTTTTCGGACTGCTATTTTTACGCCTTGAAACCAGGATTGATGAGAAAGGAATTTTCACCTATTTCAGACCCTTTGGCTTCACCAAAGAATTTTTTTCCTGGGATGAGATCAAGGAATGTCGTGTACGTAAATACAGCCCTCTTACAGAATACGGAGGCTGGGGATACCGTGGCCTCGGTTCTAAGGACAAGGCCTATAATCTCTGGGGAAACAAAGGAATACAAATTGTTACTACTGAAGGCAGGAAGTTCCTGATTGGAACCCAGAAACCCGAAAGCGCACAGCAGACCATCAACACCTACAAACCACAGAACACCCATGAAATTTAAGCTCCTCTTCCTCCTTCTCCTCCTTACTGCCCCTCTCCTTTCGCAGGAAACGCAGCCACAGGATGAAGAGATCCAGATCAATGAATACATCAGCGGTAGCCTCCTTGTTCCTCCATCGGAAGAAAAACCACCTCTGGTAATCATGATTGCAGGTTCGGGACCTACAGACAGGAATGGAAACCAGCCTTTCCTGAAGAACAATTCCCATAAGAAACTGGCTCGAGGGCTTGCAGAAGAAGGAATTGCCAGCTTCCGCTACGACAAAAGATCCCTGAAGGCACAGGAGCTGGGGCTCAGGGAAACTGAAATGAGATTTGAGGATTTTGTTGATGATGCCAATGCCGCCCTCACCTACTTTCAGGATCAAGGAAACTTTGGAAAGATTATTGTTCTCGGGCATAGTCAGGGCTCTTTGATAGGTATGCTCGCTGCAAAAGATAAGGCCGATGCCTTCATTTCAATTGCAGGTGCGGGACGGCCTATAGATTCCATCATTGTGGACCAGATTTCCATCCAGATGCCCGGCTTCAGGGAAAGTTCACGAAAAGCCTTCGACGAAATTAGGGAAACAGGAAGCACCAGCAGCTACAATCCTTTTCTGGAATCGATTTTCCGCCCATCTGTGCAGCCATTTCTGCTCTCCTGGATGATCCATGACCCCAGTAAGGAAATTACCGAACTGGAAATCCCTGTGCTGCTTCTCAATGGGACCAATGATTTTCAGGTACCTCCAACAGAGGCCGAACTGCTGAAGGAAGCCAGCCCTGAAGCCGAACTGGTGCTGCTGGATGGCATGAACCACATATTCGTAAAGATTGACGGCAATGACTCCCTCACCAATTCCAAATCCTATAATGAGCCTGCCCTGCCTCTACATCCGGAGCTGGTGCCTGTGATCTCGGCCTTCATCAAGCAATTGGAATGAGCTATAGGATCATCTTTACCGATATCGATGGCACCCTTCTGAACAAGGACCGGGAACTTTCGGAACTTACCATTAATGTTTTCCAGCAGCTTCAGAAGGAGGTCCCTGTGGTCCTGATTTCTTCCCGTATGCCACAGGCAATGTGGCACCTGCAGGAACAGCTGAACATCTCCCACCAGCCCCTGATATGTTATAATGGGGGGCTGATACTGGTAGATGGAAGAGAAATTT
>CBFGYW010000172.1:0-4597 GCA_965653085.1 uncultured Salinimicrobium sp. | reverse complement strand
ACAGCTGGACCATTTTGACTCCTGGTACCCGGGAGAGGAGCCTGGCGGCCCTGAAAGCCCCACCCATCTGCTGGAATTGGAAGCCGATTATTTTGCAGCCTATTTCCTGACCCACAAAAGAGGTGCGACCTACAACTGGAAAAACGTAGAGGAATTCCTCCAGCTCTCCTTTACCCTCGGCGATTGCGCTACCACCAGCCCCCTGCACCACGGAACCCCCGCACAACGGATGCGTGCCTCCCGCCTCGGGTATGAATTGGCAGCATCGGCACAGAAAAAGGGACATATTCTTAATCCTGAAGAGGTTCATCAGGCCTTTCAGAATTCTATGCCACAGATCCTTCAGTAAACGGGAAACTCCATATATTATCTATATAACCGCCAAAGACCTGATTATTGAATGAAATACAAATAAAATACACATAACATACATTTTTCGTATATCAGGTGTATGTTAGGTGTATGTTATGTCTATGCTATTCGTAAGAAATAACTGAAAAAGCTATAGGGGCATACTGCTTCAATAAAAACATGATTAGCTGGGCGAGATTTCCAGATCTCGCCTTTCGGACGCTGATTCTTAGACTGGCATTAGAAAATCTGTCAGCGCAAAAGGGCTGGCACGCCGCCGGGAAGCAGTTATTCTTCGAATCAAAGTATTTCCAAACTGCCTTTTCCTTCCCTGATTACTTCGGGTTCAAAAGTGGTAAGGTCGATCACAGTCGACGGAATATTATCTCCATAGCCCCCATCAATGACAATATCCACCAGATGGTTCCACTTTTCCAGAATAAGTCCAGGATCTGTAGTATATTCCACCACCTCATCGTCATCCTTAATGGAAGTGGAGACAATAGGATTTCCGAGTTCAGCCACTATGGCCCTGCAGATATTATTGTCGGGCACCCGTATACCTACGGTCTTCTTTTTCTTGAAAACGTTAGGCAGGTTGTTATTTCCGGGAAGGATGAAAGTATAGGGCCCGGGCAGGCTTCGCTTCAGGATCTTAAAGGTCTGGGTGTCTATCTGCCTCACATAATCTGAAAGGTTACTCAGGCTGTCACACACAAAAGAGAGATTTGCCTTCTCCAGCTTCACCCCCCTTATCTGTGCTATCTTCTCCAGGGCGCCGGTATTGGTGATGTCACAGCCCAACCCGTACACGGTATCGGTGGGATAAATTATCAGGCCGCCGCTTCGCAGAACGTCCACGACCTGCTTGATGTGTTTAGGATTGGGATTCTCTTCGTAGATTCTGATCAATTCTGCCATAGTCTTGAATTTTAAATGAAGGCAGAAATTACAAATTTTCAGAGAGTTTTCTGAAAAATATTCTGAAAGAAAAATCTGTCGCCCGCCCTTTTTCCGAAAATCCTTCTATAACACCCTCAGCTTCGCGAATCTCAGCAGCAGGTTCTTTAGTCCGCCGTTCTCGAAATCAATCTCGGCTTTCTTGTCCTGCCCTATTCCTTCGATTTTAACCACTTTCCCTTTTCCGAAGCGCATATGCTCCACCATATCACCTACCTCCAGTTTCACGGGGCTAGCTTCGGCTTTCTCGGGAGCTTCGGTGGTTGCAGGCCTTAGCTTTCGCAGTTTCCGAAGCTGTTCTTCTGAAGGCTTATGCGAAGGTGGCGGAGTACCATTAGTGGGTTTGGTCTGTCGGAATTTGCTCTTGTCGACTTCCCCGAAGATATCTGTATCGATAAGGGGTTTGTATTTGTAATCATCCTGGGGCACCATATAATCCAGGAACTTGTCGTCGATCTCCCCAATAAATCGGCTTGGCTCGGCATCCACCAGTTTTCCCCAGCGGTAGCGTGACTGGGTGTAGGTGAGATAAGCCTGTTTTTCGGCCCGGGTGAGGGCTACGTAGAATAGTCGGCGTTCCTCTTCCAGGTCGGCCCTGGTGTTCATGCTCATTGCAGAGGGGAACAGGTCTTCTTCCATTCCCACAATATACACGTAAGGGAACTCCAGGCCTTTTGCCAGGTGAATGGTCATTAGAGCAACCCTGTCATCATCACCGGAGTCCTTGTCCATATCAGTAGCCAGTGCGACATCCTCCAGGAATTCACTCAGGGAACCGGTAGCGTCGGCTATCTCGCGCTGCCCTTCCACGAAGTCACGGATCCCGTTAAGCAGCTCCTCTATGTTCTCTATTTTGGCAATACCCTCGGGGGTACCATCCTTCTTTAATTCCTGCAACAGACCTGTTTTCTTGGCTACGGCTTCGGCAACCTCAAAGGCATTTGAAGATTCGTTCATGATCTGGAAATGCCTGATCATGTTGACGAAGTTCTCCAGTTTGTTTTTGGTGCCCGAATTGATCTTCAGATCTATCCGGTCCAAATTCTCAATCACCTCAAAGATCGACCTTCCGTAGTGATTGGCGGCGATTGTGAGACGATCTATGGTCGTCTGGCCTATTCCCCTGGCGGGATAGTTAATAATGCGTTTCAGGGCCTCCTCGTCCTTCGGATTGGTCAGGAGCCTGAGGTAAGCCAGCACGTCCTTGATCTCCTTGCGCTGGTAGAAGGAAAGTCCGCCATAAATGCGGTAGGGGATATCCTTCTTCCTGAGGGCATCCTCCATAGCCCTGCTCTGGGCGTTGGTGCGGTAGAGGATCGCAAAATCACCGTTGCGCATCTGATGCTGCATCTGGTTATCGAAGATGGAGCTGGCAACAAAACGGCCTTCGTCTCCATCGGTAAGCAGGCGGTTGACAATGATTCGGGGCCCGTCATCATTGGCGGTCCACACCACCTTTTCGAGCTTGGTCTTGTTCTTGTCTATAATGGAATTCGCTGCCTCCACTATGTTCTTGGTGGAACGGTAATTCTGCTCCAGCCTGTACATCTGCACGTTTTCGTAATCCTTCTGAAAATTCAGGATGTTGTTGATGTTCGCGCCCCGGAAGGCATAAATACTCTGGGCATCGTCCCCCACCACACAGATGTTCTGGAACTTATCTGAAAGGGCCTTGACGATAAGATACTGGGAATGGTTTGTATCCTGATACTCATCCACGAGGATGTAGCGGAAGCGGTTCTGGTATTTCTGAAGCACTTCCGGAAAGCGGTTCAGCAGCTCGTTGGTCTTCAGCAACAGATCGTCGAAATCCATCGCGCCTGCCTTGAAGCAACGATCTACGTAATTCTTGTAGATCTCCCCCAGCCTTGGCTTCTTGGACATTGCATCGGCCTCCTGCAGTTCTGGATTCTGCATATACGCCTTTACGGTTATCAGGCTGTTCTTATAGGAAGAGATCCGGGAATAGACCTGCTTATACTTATAAACATCCTTATCGAGCCCCATTTCCTTGATGATGGCAGAGATAAGGCGCTGGGAATCCTGGGTGTCGTAGATGGTGAAATTGGAAGGGTAGCCAAGCTTATCGGCCTCAAACCTCAGCATCTTCGCAAAAATGGAGTGAAAGGTCCCCATCCACAGGTTCTTGGCTTCGCTGTTCCCCACGATCTTTGCAATCCGGGCCTTCATCTCCCGGGCAGCCTTATTGGTAAAGGTGAGGGCCAGGATATTGAAAGCATCCACGCCCTGACTCATCAGGTAGGCAATACGATAGGTGAGCACCCTGGTTTTTCCGGAGCCTGCACCCGCAATCACGATCATCGCACCGTCCTTTTGCAGTACCGGCGCCCTCTGGGCATCATTTAATTCAGCAATATAAGATTCCAATTTTTCCCTTCTTTTAAAGCCGTGAAATTAACCAAATTGAGGCGAATACTGAACCGGAAATTCAATTTCTTTAAGCTGCCTCTCCTCTCTTCAGAAGCAGAAAAATAAACCTTTAGCCTTGGCCGATCTGCCGTCCGAAAGTGCGGAATTAGCCAAAATTAAGAGAATTTTACAATAAAAGCCGGCTTTCATTCCGAAGATTTACCTTTCTCTCCTATGGCCCCAATTTTATTTTCAATATCTTTAAAAATAAAAAGCAAGAAGATAGACTCTATGGAACAGATTTGGGATTTTCTCGGCAGCATTTCCTGGTGGATGTGGATACTTATTTTTCTGGCAGCTGTAGCCATCTATGATGTTTTCATCAACAAGCGGCATACAATTATGCACAACTTTCCGGTAGTAGGGCATCTGAGATATTTCCTTGAGAGCATTGGGCCGGAACTGCGTCAGTACATCGTGGCAGGAAACCGGGAGGAGCTGCCCTTTAATCGGGTGGAGCGAGGCTGGGTATATGCTTCGGCCAAGAACCAGAACAATTACGAGGGTTTTGGAACCGACCAGGATATTTATACCGTAAATTATATTTTCATCAACAATGCCGTGATCCCTTTTCACGTGCACGACGACCACCATTATAAGAAAGATCCTAATTTCCTGGCTTGTGCCAAGGTGATGGGATCCTATAATAAACGCAGAAGGCCTTACAGGCCGGCCTCCATTATCAATGTTTCTGCCATGAGTTTCGGTTCCCTTTCGGCCCGGGCAATCGAGGCCCTGAACCTCGGATGTAAAAAAGCCTATGCCTACCATAATACCGGGGAGGGCGGCCTTTCTTCCTATCATAGTACAGGAGCCGATGTGGTTTTCCAGGTGGGTACCGGTTATTTTGGAGTCA
>CBFGYW010000171.1:0-4600 GCA_965653085.1 uncultured Salinimicrobium sp. | reverse complement strand
GGATCCCGCTCTTCATTTCTGAAGTAGCCTGCTGGGTGTGGTGGTCGAAGACGTTGTGCGCATATCTGGCGTCCATCTTTTCTCCGCCGCCATTCTTCACGAATTCCTCGATCTTTTTCCAGTTAAGGGCTACGATGAAGTCCTTGTCGTTCTGCGAAGCGTTCACTTCCAGCAGGGTGTTGGCCTCCTCGGTGTTATAGGTAGTTGCGAAGATCCAGCCGTGGGAAGCATCTCTTCCGGGGTGGGCAAGGTCGAAGTTGAAGCCTGGCATGATGACCTGGAAGGCGATCTCCAGTCCTCCTGTCTCCTGATCTACTTTCACGAAGGTAAGAGGGCCCTTAAAGTTGCCCTTCATCTCTGCGATCGACATATCCCGCTGTGGAGATGGGATGGCGAAACGGGTACCTGCTATAAGGTATTCACTGTTCTCGGTGATCGCGAAGCTGTGGTTACCTGCAGAGTTGGGGATCTCGAGAATTTCAGCTGTCTCGAAGGTTTCCAGGTCTACCCTGGCTACCCTCGGAGTGTTGTTCTCGTGGGTGAAGACCCAGCGTCCATCCAGCTCTCCGTTGGTCTGGGAGATGTCCATATGGTGCAGGTCTCCCCAGGGCACAAAGCCATAGGAGGTGTTGAGCATGGCCTTGGTCTCTTCGTTGTAGCCGTAACCCTTTTCAGCATCCTGGGAGAAGACTGGGATCACTTTCAGCAGCCTTCCTGAGGGTAGTCCGTAGACAGACATTTGTCCGCTGAAACCGCCTGAAAAGAAGCCGTAGAACTCGTCGTGTTCTCCAGGGGCAACATACACTTTTTCGGCTGCGTTTCCAGCCATGGCTCCTGTATTTTCGCCAGCTTCCTTACTGCCACAGCTTCCCAGCACGAGGGCGCTGGCTGCAAGGGTACAGAAATAATTGATTTTGTTCATAGGTGTTGTTATTGGATGGTTAAGGCTATTCTACAGCTACCTCCTGGTCCAGACTCCTGAAGTATTCAAGGATAGCTCTAGCCTCCTCTTCGGTAAGGTTCTGGTTAGCCATGACGGCCATGTTGTTTTCTACCATGACTTTCTTGGCCAGAGGGTCTTCTGCCAGCATTCTTTCCGGGTTGAGGATCATGTTCATGATCCATTCAGGAGAGCGTCTCTCGGTCACCCCGGTAAGGGCCGGACCTACGAATTTCTTCTCCCATTTATGGCAGGCGGTACAGAGTTTTCCGAAGAGCTCCTTCCCTGTAGCTGCCTGAGCAGGGTCTAGGTCTCCTAAAGTGATGTGGGTAACAGGGCCAACTCCTTTGTTCAGCAGGGGGTCACTGTCTGAAGAAGTCTCAGGCGCAGCAGCTTCTGTCTGGGTGTCGGTGGACTGGTAGTCTCCCAGGCTTAGCTGCTCGTCTTTGGGTTTGGAATCTCCGCAGGAGACCATCAGTCCCAGTGCGAGGAGGAAAATTAAAAGGTTGAATTTACTTGACATTGATTAAGGTTTAAATTGTTGCTCAAAGGTATTCCGGCAACTACCCCTGCGGTATGACCCTAATCATAATGCATTAAGGGATTCAACTTTTTTAGTATAATTTTTTGGAAGATTCTTACTCAGGAACCTGGAGGTAAGGATGCGGTTGCTTCCTTTTAATTGACGCTGACGAAATAAGGGATAAGCCTTGGAAGATGGGGGATCTTAAGAACGTGGCCTTCTGAAAAGGGTTTTTCGAAGTAGTCCAGCACCTGGGGATAGTCCAGGGCCTTCCTTTTATCGCAGCTGCTCACCGAACAGGAGACGACGATCACGTGCACCTGCGACATAAGAGGAGCCGACTGCAGGGTCACCAGGAATTCCCAGCCGTTCATCCCGGGCATGTCTATAGCCAGCAGGACAAGAAAATCGGACTCGGGATGGCTCTGGATATGCTGCAATGCAGCAGTGCCGTCATTGAGATATGTAACTGGAAAGGGGATGTTCTTCTTCAGTCGGTGATGATGAAGCACGCGTGCGACGGGATCAGCATCGACCACCAGGATCTCCAGGTTCTTCCTTGAATGTTCTTTTAATTCAGGTTCCTGCATAAAGGGTCTGCTTCTTCTGCCTGTTCTGCTGAATAAGCAATACAAGTTCTGAAATTTATCGATATAAAGTAAGCAGGGGGAAAGAGAAATCCAAATATTTTTGTAAACAACGCTTCTTTTCTGTTTGGATCAGGCCGCTGTTAATCAGGAAATTACCTGAAGTAAATTTACTTCCGAAGAGGGATCTTGATCATGGTTTCAACCCCACCGCCCGAAGGTTTGTTCCGGATCTCAAAAAAGTATCCTGAGCCATACAGGTTGCTCAGCCTGTCCTTTATATTCAGAAGCCCTACCCCCTTCTCCAGCAGTTCCTCCTGACTCTGTGTCAGCATTTCCCCGTTGTTCTCGACCTTGATGATCATGCTGTTGACCTCACTGTAGATATTCACAGTGATACTGAGACCGGTATGGTCATAGGAATATCCGTGCTTGACGGAATTCTCGATCACAGGCTGCAGGATAAGGGATGGCACCTGGTGCTGCAGCAGCGAGGGGTCTATCTTCTTTTCCACATGCAGATGGTCTGAAAACCTTACCGAAAGTATGTTCAGGTAATGATCCAGGAGCCTGAGTTCCTTTTCCAGGGGAGCCACATAGTTTTCGCCGCTGTATAAAATCTCCCTGAGAAAGTCGCTAAGGTCTGCTATGGTATCCTGCGCCTTCTTTGCGTCCATTTCCACCAGCACCGAAATGGAGTTGAGGGTGTTGAACAGAAAATGTGGCTGCAGCTGCGAGGAAAGCATCTGCATCCTGGTATTCACCAGCTGGGACTCCAGAAGGCTCTTCTGCTTTTCTGACTCCTTTACCCGCTTCAGATAATGATAGGTGTACACGATGAACACCATTGCGAAATAGATGAGAAAGTTGAAATCCATCACCAGGATGAGCCTGTCGATGCTTTCCTTGAAACTGTACTGCTCGATGCTGAAAGAGCCCATAAGGATTCCCTGGATGTCAAATACAAAGCGTATCACCAGCCCTATGAGGATCGAGAGCACGGTGTGCATCAGAAAGATTCGGACCCAGGAGTACTTCCTGTCGAGCAGGCGTTTGGTGCTGATGGAGATAAAGGTCATGTAACTTATCACGATGATCCAGTCGATGAGCACGTAATAAATGATGATGTCGGCCCAGCTTTCCTGCACATCCTTTGCGATGAAATTTCTCACGTAGGCGATCTTGGCGAGGTAGACGAAGTCGAACAGGGTGTAGAATGAGGCTAGAAGAAGGACCAGTTTCAGGTCTACGTTTTTCTTCAGAAAAGTAATCATGCTCATGTGATTCCTATTTTTTTGAAGAGTTCCTTTTTGTGGGTCTTGCTGATTCGCAGCAGTTTCCCGTCCTTCATCCTCACATCCACCTCTCCGTAGTCGGAATGCACGATCTCCTTCACAGAGTCCAGGTTGATGATGATGGATCTGTGGATCCTGAAAAAGTTATCGGCTGTAAAGAAAGAGGACAGATTCGTAAGGGTCTCCCGCAGCAGGTATTTCTGCTTTTCGACAAAGATCTCGGCGTAGTATCCCGAAGCTGTGATATAATTTATTTCAGAAGGATTCAGCAGCACGGTCTTGTTTCCCTGTTTTACGGCGAGTTTCTGCTGCCCCGGCTTCACTAGCTTTTCAGAATACAGATGAAACAGTTCCCTGATGCGCTTTTCGAAATTCGATTCTGCCTCGCCCTGGGACGTCCTGAGGACCTTGTTAATGGTCTTGAAGAATCGTTCGTCGCGGAAAGGTTTCAGAAGAAAATCAAATGCATCCACATCAAAGGCCTTGATGGCATAATCGTCGTACGCGGTCACAAAGATGACTATGGGTTTTGGGCTGATATTGACCTGCTGCAGCACTTCAAATCCGTTCATATCCTTCATGCTGATGTCTAGGAACAGCAGGTCTGGTCTGGTGGAATTGATGGCAGTAATGGCTGTCTGCCCGTTGGAATACTCCCCCTGCACCTGGATTTCGGGCACTTCCCTCAGCAGATTCAGGATCCTTTTTCGGGCAAGAACTTCGTCGTCTATAACAAGTGCCTTCATGATGTAAGATTCAAGAGTGCTATCTAAATTAGTGTTTTTTCTGCTTCGCCTGTATATTTTCCAAGGTTTCTGCGAGGGAACAGCAATAAGTCATCAAAACCGTGATCTTGATGACTTATCTATGGATGGGATTTGGATCCTCTCCTCCTCAATTACTAGCTACGCCAATTACCCCAAGGGTTCTGGGATTGACCTTTATGGTTCTTACTTCATTGCCATTCTGAAGTTTGATTCGATAGATTTCCTTATCGATCAATTCTCCCCGACCACTGGCAGTATATTTATTCTGAACCATGGTCCAGCCCCTGTGACTTCTGTAGAGCTCCTTGCGCACCTCATCTGGCACCAGGATATCACGGAACTGCTGGTGGGTTCCTCTCAGCTCTCCTGCTTCGTCAAAATCGGCTTCCAGAAGGCCGTGACCATTCTTAAAAGTGATCAGGTAACCATCTACGCCATCAGATTCTCCAACTTCGTTCAGAAAGGCTTTGATGTCAAAATTGCGTTTC
>CBFGYW010000170.1:0-4604 GCA_965653085.1 uncultured Salinimicrobium sp. | reverse complement strand
GCGCAAAGGTTGGTTGTCATGTCTTTCGGAGAGATACTTTCACCCCTGCCCTGCTGGCCTCGTAGAGTTTATCTATCATCTGATAGTCAGACAGGCTGTTCAGCTTCAGCTTAATACCTGATTTTTTCCCCTGCTGGGCATTTTCGATCTCGGTACTTATCAGCTTTAGTAAGGCCGTGCGGGTATAATGAGGAGAAACGATTAGGTGTTTATACCTGTTGATTTTATAGTTCACCTCGAAGAAGTCAAAGACCTTGTTGACCTCCTTCAGGATCTCCTGGTTGCTGGTATATAAGGTATAGTCGGTATAGTAGCGGGCGGTGGATTCATTGAAGTTTCCGGTGCTGATAAAGCCATATCTACGGAGCTTCCCCTCTTCCTCCCGCTCAATGACACAGGTTTTGCAGTGAACTTTGAGGCCTTTGACTCCGAAGATCAGGTTGACCCCCTCCTTCTGCATCTGTTCAGCATAATGAATATTGGCAACTTCGTCAAAACGGGCCTGGATTTCGATCTGGACCGTTACCCGCTTCCCATTTTTCACGGCATTGATAAGGGAGCTGGCGATATGGGAAATCTTCGCCAGCCTGTAAATTGTGATTTTGATGGACCTTACTTTAGGGTCCAAAGCGGATTCCCTTAAGAACTTCACGGTGTACTGGAAAGCCTGGTAAGGGGTATGCAGCAGATAGTCCCGCTGCGCAATCTCCTTCAGAAGGCTTTTCTGAAGGATCAGGCCGGGAATGGGTAAGGGCTCATAGGTTTTATATAGCAGCTCTTCCTTTCCCAGGCTGGGGAAATTCATATAATCCCTTCGGTTGTGATAGCGCCCCCCGGGAATGATGCTATCAGTGGCATCAATGCCCATTTTCTGCATCAGGTACTGAAGGGTGTCTTCCTCGATATTCATATCATAGACAAACCGGACCGGCTCCCCTTCTATCCTGTCCTGGACAGAGGCCGAAATTTTTTCTATGAAGGTCTTGGTAAGGTCACTGTCGATATCCAGTTCAGCATCTCTGGTAATCTTGATCATGTGGGCAGTCACACTTTCATATTCGAAAATATTGAAAATGGAATGCAGGTGATATCTGATAAGGTCATCCAGAAGAATGACATACTGCTTATTCCCCTCCTTTGGCAGTACCACGAAACGTTCGATACTACGGGGAATCTCTATCAGAACATATTTTTTTTCCCTGATGGGCCTCTCCACAATCCTGGAACCGGTGTTCTGGGCAGCAGGTTCATTCATTATCATCTTTACTGCCAGGTAGGCCGCACTGTCTTTTAACCTTGGTAGTTCCGCAAGATCATTCAGAATGATGGTTACCAGGGCCGGACTCACGTGCTGCAGGAAGAAAGTACGCAGGAATTCTTTTTGCGATGGCAGCACCTGCTTCTCATTGATTATGTAAACGTTATGCTTCTCCAGCCTCTTATGAATGGAATCGAGAATCTTCAGGCTTTCACTTTGCTGGTCAATAACGATTTGGGTTATCTGTTCCAGGAGGGTACTTGCTTTCACCCCGCCCAGGACACTCTTCCCTCCTTTGCCAGCAAGGTCAATCCTTTTAATGGTGGCGTAACGGACTTTGAAGAATTCATCCAGGTTATTTGAAAAAATTCCGAGGAATCTCAAGCGTTCTATTAAGGGAACACTCTGGTCGGCGGCTTCCTGAAGGACCCGGGCATTGAACTGGAGCCAGCTGAGCTCTCGATTTATATATTGGTTCTGCATTAATTATAGGTTCTTTGGAAACAAAGTTAACAAGGTATTTCCATTTTTGAGATCCTTCCAGGAACGTGATTCAAATTCAATTTGGGAGAGGCCTGTGGTGGGTATATTGTAGAAGACTTCATTCCCCAGGGAATTGACGACTTCAGTAATGGCAGGATTATGGCCGAAGATCATAAGCCGGTCGATGGAATCATCGCAGGTAGAGATGGTCCTTAGCAGGCTTCTGTCGTCGAAGGTATAAAGTTCTCCTTTAAAGAAGCATTCGTCTGGAATGTCAAGGGTCTCTTTGATTATTTTTGCAGTTTCAAGGGCGCGGACTGCAGGACTGCTCCATAGCACCAGAGGTTCCTGAAGCTTTTCTCTAAAAGCAGCTATCACCTTTTCGGCATCTTTAAAAGCCCTCTTCTTTAAAGGCCGTTCAATATCCTCAAGGTCGTGCTCCCAGGATGATTTTCCGTGTCTTACTATAATGAGTGTCTTCATAATTATGGTGCCAGGCGGTCAATTTTCCAGACCGAGTTGTTTTCCTTACTGAAATAAATTCTGTCGTGAAGGCGGTTTGGCCTCCCCTGCCAGAATTCAAACTGAACGGGAAAAACCTTATAGCCACCCCAATGTGGTGGTTTCGGAATTTCCTTATTCTGATATTCTTCCTCCAAAGCCTTTAGACGGGCTTCCAGGAACCCTCTGGAAGGAACCACCTTGCTCTGCTCAGAAGCCCATGCTCCTAGCTGGCTTCCCCGAGGCCGGGAGTGAAAGTAGGTCGTCGATTCCTCTTCCGAAGTTTTTTTAGCAATTCCTTTTATAATAATCTGGCGTTCTGATTTAGGCCAGAAAAAAGAGAGACAAACCCTGGGGTTTTCAGCAATGGCCTTTCCCTTTTCAGAAAAATAGTTGGTGTAGAAAACGAACCCTTCCTGATCAAACTCTTTTAGCAGTACAATTCTGGATTTAGGAAAACCATCGAGTCCGATGGTAGAGACGGTCATGGTGTTTACCTCCTCCACCTCCCGAGTAGCTTCCACTTCCCTGAGCCACATATGAAAAAGGTCAAAAGGATCCTTCTGAATTTCCTCTTCCAGAAGCTGATGCTTCTCATAGGATTTACGATAGTCGTGAAATTTCTCTTTCATTACTGCAATTTACGGGTTTAGGGAAAAGACTCCAGCCGACTGGAAAAATCCTGGCTGAGTTGTAGGAATTCCGGTTCCTAAAGGTATTGATTTTTCAGGGAAAAAGAAGGAAAAAAACTTTTGCCGGAAATCTGAAATTCTTGTAAAAATCAGCTACTATTTTTTTAGAAAAATACATGGGTCAATCTGTTTCGAAAACCATTGCGTGGAAAGAGGATTGGCTGAAAATAGGGGTAGTAAAAAACTGAAGTTGTGTATTTTGTCTGTAAAATCAGACATTACATCTAAAAATTCGGAAAAAAATTTTTTTAACAGAATTAAGAAATAAATTTACCCAAGAATTAACATTTGAAGCCCTGATAAAAGTGCTGTGAGAGCCCCCAAGAGATCACAGAACTTGTAAGTGAAGATTGAGAAAAATCTGAATATCCTTCCCTAGAGGATAATGTGACTTAACCGAAATTACATAGAATAGAACATAATAATATAATCGAAAGATCCTCCTTCCGCAAAAGGAATAGGGTGGAGTAGATACAATAATTCAAACATTACGACTATGATTTGGAAAACTACGCTAGCTAAAAAAATCCTGCTTGCCGAAAACGTGAAAACAGCTTTTCACTCGGAAGGGTATTTCTCTTTAGGGAGAAAAACTGCCCTTATACTGTTTTTGGCTATTATGGCAACCTTTAATCTTGCAGCTCAGACGGCCCAGGGGGTGATTAGTGGAGATGATTGTATCACATTTGACAGCTGCCCCGAGGATCAAGTGGTTTGTGCCACAGATGTAGTTAATGGTCAACTGGGTGCCTATGTGGATTGGACCTCTCCTGTAATAACTCAGACATGTACTGCAAATGGGGAAACAGGAAATTTTCAGATGTTATTTGAATTAAACGAGACTCAACTGGTAGGAAGATGCTGGGAGTTCAACTGGATCACCCGTGCTGGTGGAAATGGAGGACACCTGAAATTGTTCAACAGTAATAACCCAATGAACGGTAAATCTTCTATAGTTACTACTCCTTATTTAATTCTGAATGACAATTCAGAAACTTCCTTTCAAATTCATTATCAAAGTGGAGATTATACCATCCAGCTTTTTTTAGTTGATGAAGCTGGTAATGAATATGAAAGTGGAGCTCCTCAGCAAGTAAATAAAGACAAGGATAAATACGTTTTTTTTACTCAAAATCCCAATGACCAAACAGGCGTTTTCAGATTAAAATATGTTTTTACTTACGGTGTAGAAAAACCATCCAACGCAAACGTAGGAGATACATTAATAGCAGTCGACGGAATTTTAAATGATGACGGCTGTACAGGAGGAATTGATTTTACCGTTACTGGTCCAAAGAAAGGATTTTATCCGGTTGGGGTTCATAACTTATTATATACTGCTACATACCTTACTAATTCAGGTACTGTAAAAAAGAAAACCTGTTCCTTCCAGGTCACAGTTGCTGCCATGGATGTTGCCATTTCTAACGTGGTCAACGCCAGTTGCGGAACAAATGATGGATCTTTTGTTGCAACGGCAAGTCATATGAATGGTAGTGGAACTGGACCATATAGCTACTCCATAGATGGCACAAACTATCAGCCTACTGGTAATTTCACTGGACTGGCACCCGGAACTTATACAGTCAATGCGAAGGACGGAAGCAATTGCACTCTGGCAAGTACTCAGGTTACCATTACCCAGCCTACAACTCCAGCGGCACCAACAG
>CBFGYW010000169.1:0-4660 GCA_965653085.1 uncultured Salinimicrobium sp. | reverse complement strand
GGAGGGCTGCAGCCAAAGTTTGGATCTTGAGAAGTAGCGAATTAAATGACTATAGAGTACCCACAGTAAAAATGAGAAATCAAGACAACCTGAAAATCACTAAAACCAAACACTATGATAAACCCCTCTGAAATAGTGGAAGGCGGTGTGGTTTTCTCCCTTGGGAAATTAAGGGGGAATCAGGTTGTCTATGATTTTTCAAAGATGCTAATCTATCTCGAAGCTAAGGGGAAACTGTTATTCGGTGAGCACTTTAGGATTTATGAGGAGGACAAAGGTATTCTATTCAAGCTTTGTAACTACTTCATAAGGGAAGAGAGCAACTGTAAGAAGTTTGACATTGATACAAATAAGGGAATCCTTTTGACTGGTCCTGTGGGTTCAGGGAAAACAAGTCTTATGAAACTGTTGCGACATATTATCCCCCATCACAGACCTTTTGAGGTAATGCCGACTCGGAACATCACCTTTGCCTTCAACCACATTGGCTATAAGACCATTGAAGATTACGGGAACGGAAGCTATTTCTGTTTTGATGATTTGGGAGTGGAGCCTACCGGGCGGTTTTTTGGTAAGGACTGCAATGTAATGGGAGAGATTCTTTTATCCCGGCACGAATTGTTTCTCAAACACAAGATAAAAACCCATGCAACGACAAATTTAAATGCGGATGAACTGGAAGAGCGTTACGGGGCCCGCGTAAGAAGCAGAATGCGGCAGTTATTTAATCTGATCGCATTTGATGATAAAACTAAAGACAAGAGAAAATAATTAAAAAATGAAATTATGAAAATAGCCACGTTTAATATGGAGAACATTTTTCACCGGGATGAAAGCCTGGTAAGATTATCAGTGAGTCATTCTTTAGCTGCCTGGATTGAGGAACTGGAAGAGCTAATGAATAAAGATTCCAGGGTCGCCAATGATTTTGCAAGAATGAGGGAAATATCCTTTTTATTGGGATTCCAAAAATCTGCCCTGGAACCTTATGTGGTAATGAGGAGGAAGGCCGGTCAGCTTTATCTTCGTGAAAGAAATGCCACTCTGGAATATAAAGCCTCTAATCTTTCTAATTGGAACGGCTGGATAAAGCTGAATACCAAACCCATTAATGAAATAGCTGTTCAGAATAAGGCTCGGCTGATAACTGAAGTAAATCCTGACATTCTTATTTTACAGGAAGTAGAGGACAGGCAGTCGTTGGTCGAGTTCAATGAAAATTTCCTTCCTGAGGGAGTCCGGTTCTCAGAAATAATTGTTTTCCCTGGTAATGATACTATGGGACTTGAAATGGGCATAATGGCTAAGAATGGGTACAAAATCGAAGGAGTAAAGAGCCATGTAAATGAAATGTACCAGAATGAAAAACTTTTTGATAAAGATTTTCAGGAGTATGAGATAATTTCCCCAGATGGAGAAAAAATAATAATTCTTTCTGCTCATTTAATTGATACTGTCGAAAATAAAGAAGTTATAGATAAAAGAAGGAAGAAGCAGGCTCATAAAATTGCACAGGTTTATGATGCATTATGGGGGAGGGGCAATGAGAAAATAGTTGTTGCAGGGACTCTAAATGCTCCGTCTTACTGTGATACCCTCTCTCCAATATTAAGAGGAACTGGCATTTTGGATATTAAAAAGCACAGATCTTTTAATGTAGACATAGATGAAGGTAAGGATGCGGATTACTTTAGCCTGGGAGCCTATAGGATGGGTGTGAATACAAAGCAGAAGGATTACCTTTTGCTTTCCCCTGAGTTTTTAAAGGAGGTGAAAAATTCCGGACTTAACCGAAAAGGTATTTGGCCTGCGAGAAAAAATCAGTATAGAGTTTACAGCTCGTTGCAGTCTGAGTGTCAGCAGGCAAGCTCACATCCGATTTTGTGGGCCGAAATAACTGAGATTTAACTACTGAAGAGATTTTTGTATTTCTCTTTAATTTTCTAGGCAATAGAGGTGTAAGATCAACTTAAGAATCCCTTGTAAAATTCAGCAACAACAGTCGAAATATATCTTGGGAAATAATCGGTACAGATTGATAATAAGAGCTGATGATTACGGTATTATCCCGACCAAATAAATGATAAATAACTATATTGTCTGCTATAAAACGAATTGTGCACAATGCTAAAAAATCCACATTAATGATTGATAAAGAGTTTTTCCGAATTAAGGAAGGAAGTTTATCAGATGATAAGATTAAAATTCCTGTAGATTTTGGAATTATTTCAATCATCGAAGGAATTTTTTACTGTGACTTTTATATAAATGAGAGTTATGATTTAGACGCATTTATGGTTGGAGATAAAACTCTGTGGGAACGAGAATTCAATGTCACAGCTATAACAGTCGATTACGAAGATTTAGAAATAGACCGTTTACTATTTAGAAAAATAACACCGCATAAATATCAAGTCAGAATGCAGTGTTTAGGAAAACTCCTTCGTAGAAAAAAAGAAAATTTTCCTGACTTAGATAATAATGAAGAAGCGTGTATTCACTATATAGAATTTGAAGGCTTAGAATTAGACTTTACGGACTTAACATATCTCAACAAAATCAGAAATGACAATAAGGTAAATGATTTCAAGGATTGGGAAAGAGACCATACAAAACTGGAACTTGTATATAAAAAAATTCCTATTGAACATACAATTTATAAAGATCCTGATTCGGATAAGCTTGTTGCACAATTTTACAACAAGGATTATTTTAAATTAACTTATAAAGACTACTTAAAAATAAAAAGACAATATGTAAGATTATTATCTTTTGTAAACGGAGCTGAAGTGCAGGTTAGGAAAGAATGTACTGGTAGATCTTATACTATTGGAAAAATAGATTCGCAAGAAGTAATCTATTATTCATTCACGACAATTAACAACCTTAGGTTTAATAAATATCTTCCTCTAAAAGATCCATTCTTTTTAAACCACGGTATTCTCCATAAAATATTCAAAAACAATTTTATTAAATTTTGTCAATGGGATGAAAAATTAGGATTAACAACCATAATTTTTTTACTCAATAATGCTCAACAATCCCAGAGTATTGAAGGGAAATTTTTCATTCAAATAATTGCTTTTGAACGTTTAACAACTTTATATTCAGAGCATTTAAATGAAAAAGATGAGCATTATCCAAACTCCGAAAATTTTAGGGAAGTAAAAGAACAATTTTTTAAAGTTTTAGATAATAATAAAGAAGCTTTTGGACCTTATTACAATTTGGCTAAAAGTAAATTGGGAAATCTTAATTTGGTTCAAAAGCTTTCTACAACTGCTAAAATGTATAGAATACTCGAAGATTATAATATTGAGGTTACGGATGAGATTCGAAAAATTATAGAAGTAGTAAGACATAAAACAGTTCATCGTGGAGATATTGGAGAAAATTTCGGTGATATGTTATTAAACTTTAATCTTCTTGATGAACTGATTAGGGAAATTATTTTGCGAATGATAGATTACAAAGGAGTTAGAAATAATAAAGTATTATATCTAACATAAAAAACCGCACAGTGCACAACAAATGAATAACACAAATTGTGCGTCTGACAAAACACCAAGCGGGCTTGAAGCAATCGGAATTGCCTTAGGGTTTACGGATGGACAAACCCAGAATACGATTGTTGATGTACTTTCAGAACTGGCTCAGAAAAATTGAATGCCAGCTGGAAACAAAGTATAAAACAGTGCTTATAGCTTATCCATTCTCAAATCAAAACTTTGCGCCTGTTTGAATTTCGTGTGTATTTGCTACGCCTGATTTTCCTAACGAAACAGTAAGCTTGAAGTGATCTGTTGGGATTGTAATACACTCCATGAGTGAAAGGATAATTTCTTCCACCTATTTTTAATTAAATATTCCGTAATTCTCACCTCCAGAATTAGTTAAACTTTTTCCAATTTCTTAATCAGAAGGACGGCTATATTAGATTCATCATCGGTATAATTTTTAAATCTAAAACCGATGAAAAAATCTATCTATCTCAGTCTTCTGGGCCTACTAATTTCTTTTCCCGCTTTAGCCCAAATTGGGGGAATTGAAAATTCTGTCAATGATATAGCCAGTACCATAAGGGCTATTTTTCCGATCATCCTTGGGGTTATCTTCCTTGTTGGATTTCTTTTTAATGCCGGCCATTTCTTTGGAGAAAATGCAGATCTGAAGAAGGGAATTACACGTGTCCTGGTGTTTGTTCTTATTGCCGGAGCTGTAGTGGGTATTTTCACTTATCTCATAGGAATCGTCGTATAATGAAGCGCTACGAGATCTATAGGAACATTAGGAAGAAAGCCCTGATCTACGGCCTTCCGGTTCCACTGTTCGCACTATTGATGCTTTCCATTATTGGTTCTCTCCTGGTGATAATTTTCTCCTTTAGTTTAATGATCATTATAGCCGCTGTTATATGGAACCTGGTCCTGTATTTTATCCTCACCAGAATAACATCAAATCCGCAATTGCTCAATCTAAGGAAGGTTTTTCCAATTCTGATTTCCAACAAAAAATCAACAGACCTGGCTTATGAAGATTAATCTTTCCTCATATCATCCTATTGCGGATATTTTGGAGAATATGGTCTTTGCCAATAATGGCAACCTTGTTCTTAGGGTTCAAAAAGAACAGGTAAGATTTATGGATCAAATGCTCTCTA
>CBFGYW010000168.1:0-4724 GCA_965653085.1 uncultured Salinimicrobium sp. | reverse complement strand
CTCATTAATGCCTGGACCTGTTCCCATAGGTACAGAAGATCACCCGCAGCGCTAATTGATTGGAATCTCCATTTATGATCAGGAAATTCTTTTTTTTTATCTTTCGACAATGAAGACCAGGGAAGAAATTGAAGAACTACTAGGGCAGCTTCGCGCCCTCAAGGAGAAGTCGGAGAACGCCTTTAATCCCGATGTGCTCAAGATCGGCCTGCTGACAATGCGGATCGAGGCCCTGGAATGGGTGCTGGGGGAGGATGATGACTGGGGTTGATTCCTCACTTTGCTTTCACCCGCGCAGAATGGCCTCCCTATGAATACTAGTAAGTCCCTGAGCTTTTACTCTGACTTTTCTTTTGCAATAAAAATCTTCATCGTAATATTGCAATAAATTTAGTTATGGGAGCAAAGCCTGAAATTTTCGAAAAGATCGAAGAAGGGATCTCTTCTTTAAAAGTCGGGGAGATCTCTGCAGAACGCAGGGAACTCCTGGCCCCCCTGATGGAATTCATACAGGCGAAGGTCGATTCGGGAGAAGAGATCCTGCTGACGTTCATCTGCACCCATAATTCCAGAAGGAGTCATCTGGCCCAGGTGTGGGCGCAGGCCCTAACATACTACTTCAGGATCCCCGGGCTGCAAAGTTATTCTGCAGGTACCGAGGCGACGGCCTTATTTCCGAAGGTGGCGGAGACGCTGCGCAACTCTGGTTTTGAGATAGAAGCCCTCAGTGAAGGGGAAAATCCAGTGTATGCCATCAAGTTCGGAGACAATGCACAACCCATCTTAGGTTTTTCAAAGACACTGGACCACAGTTTCAATCCCGCTTCCGGCTTTGCAGCCATTATGACCTGCACCCAGGCAGATGAGGGCTGCCCCTTTGTTCCGGGTGCTGAAACGCGCTTCTCCCTGCCTTATGAAGACCCCAAGGCTTTTGACACCACCCCCCAACAGACAGAAAAATACGAGGAGAGAAGTCGGCAGATAGCCACCGAGCTCTGCTATGTCTTTTCAGAAATAACTTTACCAGATGGCTCCTAAAAAACTCGGTTTCCTCGACAATTACCTTACGCTCTGGATCTTTGCTGCGATGGCGGTGGGCGTGGGAATCGGTTATTTCTTTCCCAGCGTCGCGGCAGGGATAGACTCCTACAGCAGCGGAAGTACGAATATTCCCATCGCGATCGGGCTGATCCTGATGATGTACCCGCCATTGGCCAAGGTAAATTTTGCGATGCTGCCAAAGGTCTTCCGCAACACCAGGATCCTGTCCATCTCCCTGCTGCTGAACTGGGTGATAGGCCCGGTGTTGATGTTCTTCCTGGCCATCATCTTCCTCAGGGAGTACCCGGAATATATGGTAGGCCTCATCCTCATCGGCCTGGCGCGCTGCATAGCGATGGTACTGGTGTGGAACGATCTGGCGGAAGGGAGTCGGGAATACGGGGCGGGCCTGGTGGCGCTGAACAGCATCTTTCAGGTCTTCGCCTACAGTTTCTATGCCTGGATCTTCATCACAGTGCTTCCCCCCTATTTTGGCTTTGAGGGCGCCATCGTGGATATCTCCATTGGCAGCATCGCCGAGAGTGTGGCCATATATCTGGGAATCCCATTCCTGATGGGGATCCTGAGCCGGGTGATCCTGGTAAGGCTGAAAGGGGAAGAATGGTATGCCAGCAGCTTCCTCCCCAGCATTTCGCCCATAACCCTGATAGCGCTGCTTTTCACCATAATCCTGATGTTCTCCCTGAAAGGGGAGCTGATCGTGGAGATCCCAATGGACGTGGTGCTCATCGCCATTCCCTTACTTATCTACTTCGCCCTGATGTTCCTGATCGGCTTCTTTGTCACCCGTGCCCAGGGCGTGGCCTACGACAAAACCGCTTCGGTAGCCTTCACTGCTGCAGGAAACAATTTCGAGCTCGCCATAGCCGTTGCCATCGCAGTGTTCGGCCTGAATTCAGGGCAGGCCTTCGCTGGAGTGATAGGCCCCCTGGTAGAGGTGCCGGCGCTCATCCTGCTGGTGAGGGTTTCCTTTTGGCTTCGGAAGAAGTACTATACAAGCTCAGTGGGCGGGTGAAAAAAGCTGCTCCTCCGGAAGGGAATTTCAAGGCTTTAGGGTGTTGAGCTATTTTCATTCCTGTATTTCATAAGCTTGATATAAGAATCCACATAATACCTGTCCCTGTTGGCGGCCAGGAAACTCAGCAGTTCCCTGTGCGCTTCGGAAGACACTGAAAGATAGTCCCCGCCTACCCCGTGGAAGATGATGTTCACCAGCGAGGTCCCTGCCGGAACATTCTTCACATAGTCGATCAGCTCCTGTCCGCTGACAGCCTCTGGCGCCCAGAGCACGGAAAAGCCTGATGCCACTCCCTGGCCCTTATAGGCCACGAAGAGCTCCTGTAGGCTGTTGCGGTACTGCTCTTCGATCCCGGGCATCATATCGCCGCAGGGAACGGTGAAAGTGCGTTCTGTTTGTCCGTCGAGGGCCTTCAGAAAGGTATTGGCGGTGGCCAGCTCTTCCATCATCTGCTCGAGGCTGTAGGTGTCCAGGTCGTGATGCGGGGGCACCCAGTCGCGCCCGGGCAGGGATCTGCGGCAGGGATGGTAGATGCTGTGGTTGCCCAGTTCGTGTCCGTTCCGGGCGAGCTGCCGCCACTCCTGCATCCGGCTGTTCATCGAGGCGGAATTCGGCAGTATATAAAAGGAGGCTTTGATCTGAAGGGAATCCAGCGCGGGAACGGCGTTGTCCAGCTGACTGTCCAGGGCATCATCATAGGAAAGGCTCACGGCGAGCTGCTGCCCCCCGGGCCAGGTAAAATCCTTATTGGGAGTCTGGGAATATGCCTTCAGAAGGAATCCGGAGACGGCAATAAAGGTCAGGACACTGCGGATCATAAGCTATAAACTGTATTTAAGTCTCGGGAATATCAGATCCTCAGGCCACTGCCTGCCATCTGAAGTTCAACAGGGAATTAAATTTACAGAGCAAGATTCAGCTTACCTAATAATTTTAAGTTTTCTTTTTGTATTTTTCACCCTATATGCGGCAGCTCCTTAAAATATTAACGCTTCTGGCCCTTGCTTTCGCAGCAGCGGGGCTCTCTCCTGCGGCCGCGCAGGACCTGCCGCCTATTGAGAATTTCGGACCGCTGGAGTATGGGGGTGAATACCAGAACTGGGCCATCAGCCAGTCTGATTCCCGGCGGATCTATGTGGCCAACCATACGAGCCTGCTGGAGTACGACGGGGTGCGCTGGAAGAAGTACAAGCTGCCCACCGAGCGCATCATCAGGTCTGTGAAGGCGGTGGGCGACCGTATTTATACGGGCTGCTACGGCGAGTTTGGATACTGGCTGCGGAATGAAAAGGGGCTGCTGGAATACACTTCGATCTCGCAGAAGTTTCAGGAGCAGATCCTGAACAACGAGGAGTTCTGGGATATCCTGGTGTCCAATACGAGCGTGCTCTTTCAGTCGCTGGACCGCATCTACATCTACGACCTGGAGTCTGAGTCGGTGTCCATCATAGAGGCCAAAACCGAAAAGGCGAAGCTGTTCGCGATCGGTTCCCGGGTGTTCTTTCAGAAGAAAGGCAAGGGCCTGTTCACCCTGGAGAACGGCAGGCCGAAGCTGCTGAGCGATGCGCCGCAGATCAGCGGGAGCAGCATCATCAATATCTTCGATACCGCGCGTGGGCTGCTGCTGGTGACCTATGACGGGGATTTCTACTACTACAATTCGGGGGAGCCGGAGCTGTGGCAGACCGAGCTGAGCGGCCGGGGGCTGAAGCTGTATTCGGGCATCCGCCTGAGCGATGGCTCCTTCGCCCTGGGAAGCATCTCAGACGGGGTGTACCATCTCTCTTCAGAAGGGAAGATCATCGAGAGCATAAACCAGTCCAATGGACTGAACAACAATACCGTGCTTTCCCTCTTTGAGGATGCGGACCGCAACCTGTGGCTGGGGCTGGACAACGGGATAAGCGTCATCAACCTGGATTCCTCTTTCAACGAATATACCGACCGCCTGGGCAACCTGGGGCTGGTCTATGCGGCCCTGGAACACAACGGCTACCTCTACCTGGGGACCAATCAGGGGCTGTTCGTGCGTTCTGACAACAGCAGCGAGAAGTTCAGTCTGATAAAGGGTACCGAAGGCCAGGTATGGAGTCTGCAGGTGGTGAACAACACGGTCTTCTGCGGCCATAACAGCGGCACCTTCGTGGTTTCTGATGCGCAGGCGCAGCTGGTATCGAGCTTTCCGGGAACCTGGGTGGTAAAACCGCTGGCCTGCAGGGACGACCTGGCCATCCAGGGCAACTATAATGGGCTGAGCATCCTGGAAAAGAAGGCGGGCAGCTGGGCCCTTCGGAATGTCATCGAGGGCTTCGACATCTCGAGTCGGTTTTTCGAAATGGACTCCCTGCGGCTGGTGGTCAACCACGAGCACCAGGGGCTGTTCTACCTGCAGCTGGACCCCGACCTGAAGCAGATCCGGGAGCTGAAGAACACTCCGCCCCTGGGCTATGGTTCCAACATCTTCACCTATAACGAGCAGCTGATGTATAAGACCCACGAGGGCATCTACCGGCTCGATTTCGGTGGAAAGGAACCGCAGCGGGCAGCGGAACTGAACAGCCTGATCTTCGAGGACAACCGCAGGCCTACCAGCAGGATCATCACCAATGGCCCCGAGCAGCGGCTGTGGTATGTCACCGGAAAC
>CBFGYW010000167.1:0-4735 GCA_965653085.1 uncultured Salinimicrobium sp. | reverse complement strand
ATCAGTGGCCGCTTTCGCCAGGAAATGCCTTTTATAGTTTACCTCGATATTGGCGGCGAACTGATGCAGCCGGTGCTTAATTTCGGACTCGACATGCCCGAGGATGAACAGGGCGCAGTAGGAGGGCAGGTCTACGGAAGGGTTCAGCAGATAAATCAACAGGAACAGGAGTTAAATCAGCAGGTATTTTCCCTGCTGGTTCTCAACCGTTTCTATCCCAGCACCGGAAGCGATGGTACCGGCGGAGGCACCCTGAACATTGCCCGGGACAACCTGAACGAAGCCCTCTCTGACCAGCTGAACGTCCTTTCACAGAATATCATTGGGGAAGATTCAGATTTTGCCATCGATTTCGGACTGGATACCTATACAGACTATCAGGGAGAAAGCCCCCGAGAAAGGACTCAGCTGGACATTTCTGCCCAGAGAAGCTTTATGGACGACAGGCTCATAGCCCGGGTGGGAAGTGAAGTGGATATACAAGGCAGTGCCCCGGCGGGTGAGGAAACCCCACTTATAGGAAATGTGAGCCTGGAATATCTGATAGAGGAGGATGGCACCTGGAGGATTAGAGGCTTCAGAAGCAACCGCTTTGAAAACGTAATAGAAGGCCAGATCATAGTCAGTGGCATCGCCCTGATATTTCAGAAGGAGTTTAATAAGTTCCGGGAGTTATTCGAGGAGATGAATCTGGTCAAGGAGGCAGCTCAGAAGAACGAAGGGAAATAAAAAAATTCAGCAATCAAATAAAGAAAGACGTGGCAAACAGCATTATTCAGAAAAGGTACTTTAAGATCCCGGTGATCCTCCTGGGGTTCTGCTTTTTGTATAGCTGCAATGTCAAACGTTTCATTCCCGAAGGGGAACTCCTGTACACCAAGGGCAGCGTGGAGATAAACAACCCTCATGAGGTTGCAGATATTAAAGAGGTCCACCAGGAGCTGGAACAGGTGTTACGGCCAGACCCCAACGACAAGATCCTCGGGATGCGACTGGGGCTGCTGGTGCATTATAAGGCACAACGGGAGAATCCCGGATTTCTCAATAAATGGCTGAACAAGAAGATTGGAGAAGAGCCGGTATACGCCTCCGATGTTGAACTTTCCGAAGTGGAGGAGATCCTTCTGAATCGACTTGAAAACCGCGGATTTTTTTATAGCAGTGTCTATTCTGAAATGATTGAAAAACCGGGAAAAAAGGAAGCCGAAGCCATTTATACTGTAAACCTGGCAGAACCGTACCTTCTTGAGACCTATAAGTTGGACGGGGATTCTCTTCAGATCCACCAGGAGATCAAAAAGACATGGGACCAGAGTGTCATCACCCCCGGAATGCGGTTCGATCTTCCGAAGCTGAAAGAGGAGAGGGCGCGAATTGAACTCAACCTAAAAAGGAACGGTTACTATAATTTCAATCCCCAGTTCCTGATCTTTGAAGCGGATACCAACCAGTATAAGAATCGGAAATTTGACCTTTTTCTAATGCTCAAGGAGGGGGTGCCAAGGGAAGGGATCATTCCGTATGAGGTACAAAGGGTGAATGTCTTTCCCAATTATGTCATAGAAAACGATACCGTCCCCAGGGATACGGTACGACTGGAGAACAAGAATTATATCCAGGACGAGATCTTTTTTAAGCCAAAACGCCTGGAGCCGTATATTCTCATTGAAGAAGGCAAGCGATACAATCCGGAAGATTCACGATATACCAGTCGAAGGCTTACCACCATTGGCGCCTATAAATATGTCAACATCCAGTATTCAGTATTGGATTCCCTTTCCACCGACAGCCTTGGAGTGCTGGAAGCTAATATCTACCTGTCGCCTCTACCCATAAGGGCTTTACGGGCAGAGTTGCAGGCTGTCACAAAGTCCAATGATTTTGTGGGCCCAGGCCTCGCCCTTACCTATTCCAACCGCAATCTCTTCCACGGCGGCGAAATCCTGAATCTTACGGGAGAGCTGGGTTATGAGTGGCAGATGGTAAGTAAGGAAAAGAAGAGCCTTAGCACTATCAGGCTGGGGGCCGATGCCGACCTGTTCTTCCCCAGGATGCTCTTCCCACTGAATATTAACTTCGATAACAACTGGTTCAAGTATTCCATCCCGAAAACCAAGATCGGGATAGGAATGAATTACCTGAGCCGACAGGATCTCTACCGGATGTATTCCGCTCACGCCGAATTTGGATATAACTGGCAGGCAAACCGTTTCCTTAATCACGAACTCACCCCGTTTTCGATTAATTACGTGAGCCTGGGGAAGACCACGCCTGAATTTGAGGATATCCTGGAACAGAATCCTTATCTTAAAAGCAGCTTTGAGCAGCAGTTCATTGCTGGCCTATTGTACTCCCTTACCTATAACGGAATGGTCGATCAGGACCGCACCCATCAGTTTTTTGTCAATACAAATCTCGACCTGGCGGGAAATGTCCTGGACCTCATTAGTGGCAAACCGGAGGAGAAGCATCAGACCTTCCTTGGTTTGGAGTATGCCCAGTATGCAAAGCTGGATGTGGATTTCAGGTACCATTTCAAACTGGGAGAAAAGCAGAAAATCGCTACCCGGCTCTTTGCAGGATACGGAAAGGCCTATGGAAACTCTGAAACCATTCCCTTTTCAAAGCAGTATTTTTCCGGTGGGCCCTACAGCGTCCGGGCCTTTAAGATACGCCAGCTGGGACCTGGGTCCTATAATCCGGAAGAATCCGGTGACGGGGCTTTCTTTGATCAGGCAGGGAACGTACGGCTGGAGGCAAATGTAGAATACAGATTCCCCATAATACCTTTTCTTAATGGTGCCGTCTTCGCCGATGCGGGAAATGTATGGAACACGGGTGAAATAGAGTACCTTCCGGGAGGAAAGTTCAGTTCCGATTTTATTAAGGAACTGGGAATAGGAGTAGGATTCGGATTAAGAGTGGATATCCAGAATTTCATCATAAGGTTCGACCTGGCTTTCCCCACCCATATTCCCTGGTTGCCGGAAGGCGAGCGATGGGATTTCCGCCTTTCAGATCCAGTACTTAACTTCGGTATCGGTTACCCATTCTAGGTTGCGAATTTTATTGTAATTAATTGGTTTCCTTCACATACTACAATTCAATATTTATTGTAAATTTAATTTACAACTTAAAGTTATTCAGCAGTTTGTGGCAAAATCCCCTCCTCCTTGCCGCTATTCATTATTTGGAATTAACAGTAAAATCCTTAAAAAAATGGGTACTACAGACCATAAAATTACGACCTGTCTCTGGTTTGATGACCAGGCGAGGGATGCCGCAGAGTTTTATACCTCCCTTTTTCCGAATTCCAAAATCGAAGGCACCACCAGATTTGGAAAGGAAGGGCAGGAGATCCACGGAAAGCCGGAAGGAGCCGATATGACGGTTTCGTTTGAACTGGAGGGCCAGAAGTTCACCGGGCTCAATGGGGGCCCTCATTTCAGGTTCAATCCTTCCGTCTCCCTCTTTGTGATGGAGGAGGAGAGCAGGATTGATGAGCTGTGGAAAAAGCTCGAAAAGGGAGGCAAGATCCTTATGCCTCTGGACAGATATGATTGGAGTGACAGGTACGGATGGGTTCAGGACCGCTTTGGCCTGAACTGGCAGGTGATGCTTGACTCCTATAAGAACACGAAACAGAAGATCTGCCCGCTTCTGTTCTTTACCGGGCCCGCCAAGGGCAGGGCAGAAGAGGCCATTCAGTGCTACACCTCGATCTTTAAGAATTCCGGCGTTGAAGGAATATCGCGATACAGTGAAGAAGATCCCATCGAGACCGGATGGGTGAAACACGCCCAGTTCCGCATTCTGGGAGAGACATTTATGGCAATGGATGGCGGCCCGGAACACGAATTTACATTTAATGAGGCCGTTTCTTTTGTCGTGGGTTGCGAGACCCAGGAAGAGATAGACTATTACTGGGACCACCTTTCTGAAGGTGGGGATGAAAAGGCGCAGCAGTGTGGCTGGCTGAAAGATAAATTCGGAGTCTCCTGGCAGATCGTCCCTACGCTGCTTCACAAGATGCTGAACAGCGAAAACAAAACCAGGACAGACAAGGTAACAAAAGCTTTCCTTCAGATGAAGAAATTCAATATTCAGAAGCTCAGGGAAGCCTATGACAGTTGATTGAATTTAAATGCAGAGATCATGAAAAAAGTAAATTTCAGCACCTTAATTTATGCTCCCAAAGAGAAGGTATGGCAGGTGTTATGGGGGCAGACAACCTATCCTGTGTGGACGGAACCTTTTGGCGCCGGTTCAAGAGTGGAGACCGATTGGAAGGAAGGCAGTAAAGTCTTGTTCCTGAGTGCCGAAAACGAAGGCATGTTGTCCCGTATTGCCAGAAAGGAAGATAATCAATTTATGTCTTTCGAGCATCTGGGGATGGTTGATAAAAATGGAAAAGAAGACCTGGAGAGTGAGAAGGTGAAAGCCTGGGCCGGATCAAAAGAAAACTATCGCCTAGAAGAAAAGGACGGGAAGACGGAACTGCAAGTGGAATTGGATGTGGAAGATTCCTATCAGGATTTCTTTCGGGAAAGTTTCCCAAAGGCTTTACAGCGGGTCAAGGAATTAGCAGAAGATAAATCAGTATCATGAAATAAAACCATAAGATTATGAAAAATTGGAGTTTACTACTAATTGTGTTTTTCCTGTTCTCCTTTCAGGTAAAACAGAAGGATGCCGACAAGAAATACACTAATGTGGAATTGTCAGTTGAAGACAA
>CBFGYW010000166.1:0-4748 GCA_965653085.1 uncultured Salinimicrobium sp. | reverse complement strand
ATTATTCGGGTAAAGGACCAAATCCAGGAGCAGAAAATCACCACATCAGACGGCGTGGAACTGTACGTCAAAGTTAAAGGCGAGGGTACTCCCCTGTTATATGTACACGGCGGACCAGGCTCCGGAAGCTTCTGGTTTGAAAAATTCTTCGGTGACTTCATGGAGAAGAACTTCACGGTTGTGTACCTCGACCAGAGGGGTGTTGGCCGTTCTACAAGTCCTGCAGACGGAAATTTCTCAATGGAAAGAGTCACTAAGGATTTTGAAGAAGTCAGGGAAGCTTTGGGCTATGAAAACTGGCTCACCCTTGGCCATTCTTTTGGAGGATTATTGCAAATGGGCTATGCCGAAAGATATCCCGAAGCCATTAACGGAATGATCATGGTCAATTGTACCCTCAACATCGAGGAGAGCTTCTGTGAAAGCTGGGGGCCTAAGGCAGCGGAATTCCTTGGCGATACGACCTATACCCCCTGCGACCAGGATTCACTTTCTGTTATTGAGAAAGTAATGGTTCTTGGCTCGAGGCTGCGCGAAAAGAATTTATTCTGGAAAATGGCTTATGAAAACCAGGAAAGTGAAGCCATAATGAACGACACTTACAAAGGCTTCGAAAACTGGAACTACGACTACAGCAATGCTGCCATGACCATGGAGGATTACAGGAAAAATTTCAAACCTGCCACCGCAAATATCGAAAAGCCGGTTCTTTTCTTTTATGGAACCAAAGACTGGATGGTGGGCCCAAACCATCATGAGGAACTTCAATTTCCAGAAATAATGCTTTGGAAGAATGACGGAGGTCACCTTCCTTTTCAGGAAAACAAAGAAGATCTTTTAGAGGCTATTCTGGCATATAAAACCAAATACAGGTTCTAAGTTTCACCGAAGACACGGGAGTTGGCAAAAAGCTGGATCAACCATAAAAAAACCCCTCTGGAAAGCCAGAGGGGTTTAATTATATAGGATGGTCTGGAAATTACTTCCCTTCCATTCTGTCCTTCAAAGCCTGAAGTTCAGCATTGACATCTCCAATAGTGGTTTTGTCCTGTTGTGCAGCAGCTTTCTTAGCAGCCTGCTTCACCATCTGTTGCTCCTCTTCTTTGTGAATAGCAGTATGAGATGCTACAACACGCTTGAATTCCTTGTTGAATTCAATGATCTGGAACTCTGCAGACTCTCCTTGCTTCAGTTTGCTTCCATCCTCTTTCTCAAGGTGACGGGTTGGAACAAATGCAGTGATATCCTCGTTGAAGTCAATAGTAGCACCTTTGTCTACGATCTCTGCGATTTCGGCAGTATGAGTTGTCCCAACAGCGAATTCAGTCTCGTATTTATCCCAAGGGTTAGACTCGGTTTGCTTATGACCTAAACTAAGTTTACGACCTTCTACATCCAGTTCAAGAACAACAACCTCTAGTTTATCACCAACGTTGGTAAATTCTGAAGGATGTTTGATCTTCTTGGTCCAGGACAGGTCAGAAATGTAGATAAGACCGTCAATTCCTTCCTCAAGTTCTACGAACACTCCAAAGTTGGTAAAGTTACGTACGATACCGGTGTGTCTTGAACCTACAGGATATTTGGAAGTGATGTCAGTCCATGGATCCTGGCTCAATTGCTTAATACCAAGAGACATTTTTCTGTCTTCACGATCCAGGGTAAGGATCTGAGCTTCGATCTCATCACCTACATTTACGAAATCCTGTGCAGAACGCAGGTGCGTGCTCCATGACATTTCAGAAACGTGGATAAGACCTTCAACACCTTCAGAAACCTCGATAAACGCACCGTAATCAGCGATCACAACTACTTTACCGGTTACTTTGTCCCCAACCTTCAGGTTCTGGTCTAAAGCTTCCCAAGGATGCTTGCTCAATTGTTTAAGACCTAACTGAATTCTTGTCTTAGCCTCATCGAAATCAAGGATAACAACATTCAGTTTCTGATCAAGCTCAACGATCTCATTTGGATGGCTGATTCTTGACCATGAAAGGTCAGTAATGTGGATCAATCCGTCAACTCCTCCAAGATCAACAAATACTCCATAAGAAGTAATGTTTTTCACAGTACCTTCAAGTACCTGACCTTTTTCAAGCTGCCCGATGATCTTTTTTTTCTGCTCTTCAATATCAGCTTCGATAAGCGCTTTGTGAGATACAACAACGTTCTTGAATTCGTGGTTGATCTTCACAACCTTGAATTCCATTGTTTTTCCTACATAGGCATCGTAATCTCTGATTGGCTTCACATCGATCTGAGAACCTGGCAGGAACGCCTCAATTCCGAATACATCGACGATCATACCACCTTTGGTACGGCATTTAACGTAACCGTTAACGATCAAGCCTTCGTCGTGAGCTTTGTTTACACGATCCCAAGCCATGATCACACGGGCCTTACGGTGAGAAAGGATCAATTGACCGGTAGCATCTTCACGCACATCGATCAGTACCTCAACCTCATCCCCTACCTTAAGGTCTGGATTGTAACGGAATTCGTTCAGGGAGATAACCCCTTCACTCTTTGCATTAATGTCGATGATTGCATCACGGTCGGTAATGTTGATTACTTTTCCGGTTACAACCTCATCATCCAAAGTGGCAACGAAATTCTCGGTCACCAACTGCTCAAATTCTTCCAGTTTCTGGTCATCGATAGGATCAATACCCTCTTCGTAGTTGTGCCAGTTGAAATCTGCTAAGAATTGTTCAGGATTAGCCTGTTGTGCAGACGGATCCGTCTGTGTTTGAACTTCAGTGTTTTCAGAACCCTGAACTTCCTGGTTTTTGTTTTCTTCAGCCATTGCTGATAATAATTTGTATCCTGTATTCCTTCGGAAGATTTCTGCAATAAAAGAACACAGAAGTGTTTAATAATTTAGTTTACAACCTTTTAGTCTTCCCGGGTATTGCTAAAAGGAGTGCAAAAATACACTATTTATTTGATAATCAAAAGAAGAGAAATAAAAGAAACTGATAGAATTGGGCATTGCCTATTCTTTAAGACCATAAATTTCTTAAGCCATCCCTTTCACGGTCGCTATGGTCATTGCCCATACGATTAAACAGGAAAGGAAGATTCCCACTGTGTTTGCCACAAATGCCTGCTTTCTATCCAGAACAAAGAGATAGGTCGCAATTGTTCCTGCATATACCCCGGTACCCGGAATAGGAAGCATCACAAAAATGATAAGCCCCCAGAAGCCGTATTTCTGAACGTTCTTCTTGGCACCGAGCTTTGCTTTCCTGGCAACATATATAGCAGATTTCTTGTAAAACCTATATCGCAGAAAATAGTGGTTTACAGAATCCAGGAAAAACAACATCACCGGAAATACAAGTACGTTGGCTATGAAACAGAAAAGAAGTGCCAGGTAAATATTGACATCATTAAAGATGGCATAAGGAATACCCACCTTGGCCTCACCAAAGGGGGAAATACTCCACAACATTGCTACAATTATATCAAGAATCACGGCTTATTTTTTTTTGCAAAATTAGGCTTTTTCAGAAGTTTAGAAACCTGGAATCCCAAAGATTTATTTAAAGTTTCCGTTCTGAAATGGCAACCATAGCCAATATCGTGCCGAAGCTTAGGGGCAAAACAGAAAATTAATTCTTATACTGTCGGGCTCTATTAGTGCAGTGGGTCTGCAAAAGCATAAGTTCAAAAAAAACCCGGCAGAAGGCCGGGTTTATCAATAAAATTACTTCTTGTTCTTTAAGGTACCTTATCCTATTCAGGCTCGAGGCATTTGCAGGTCATTTGCGAGGCACTGCCGACTCATTTGCGGGTTGAAGTCGCAGATGACTCGCATATGACTCGGCAATGACTCGCGAATGACTCGCATATGATATGGACTAAAAGTGGAGTGCCCTCTTATCAGTTGCATCTAAGGCAGCCTCTTTTACAGCTTCGGCATAGGTTGGGTGCGCGTGACTCATTCTGGAGATATCCTCAGCAGAGGCACGGAATTCCATGGCCGTAACGGCTTCTGCGATAAGATCAGCTACCCTGGCCCCGATCATGTGGATTCCAAGAACCTCATCAGTTTCGGCATCGGCGAGAATCTTCACAAAGCCATCAGTGTCCCCGCTGGCTCTGGATCGCCCCAAGGCCCTCATCGGGAATTTACCTTCTTTGTACTTCACCCCTGCCTCTTTCAGCTGCTCTTCCGTCTTCCCGACGGCAGCAACCTCAGGCCAGGTATAAACGACACCTGGGATAAGGTCATAATTGATGTGGGGTTTCTGCCCTGCAAGAGTTTCGGCGACAAACACGCCCTCTTCCTCGGCTTTGTGGGCCAGCATGGCCCCCTTGATCACGTCTCCAATGGCATATATATTTTTTGTGCTGGTCTGCAGATGTTCATTTACCTCCACCCGCATCCGGTCGTCCAGCTTCACCCCTGCCTCGGGCGCATTAAGTCCATCTGTGTATGGTCTTCTTCCTACTGCCACAAGACAATAATCAGCCTTAAACTCCACGAGCTGTCCTTTTTTATCTTCTGCTGAAACAACTACTTCGCCTCCCTTACGTTCCACGGCATCCACCTTGTGAGAAACGTAGAATTTCATTCCCTGCTTCTTCAATACTTTCTGAAGCTCTTTTGAAAGCGCACTATCCATGGTGGGGATAATCCGGTCCATATACTCCACTACCGAAACTTCGGCTCCCAGGCGCAGGTAAACCTGCCCCAGTTCGAGTCCAATGACCCCACCCCCAATAATCACCAGATGTTTAGG
>CBFGYW010000165.1:0-4765 GCA_965653085.1 uncultured Salinimicrobium sp. | reverse complement strand
CTTTTTCAACTGAAGGAATGAATTCCTTAGGAATACGTCCACCTTTCACCTCGTCCACGAACTGAAGTCCAGGACCTTTGAAATCTGCATCGGCAGGGGCCATTTCGAAAATGATATCTCCAAATTTACCACGTCCACCAGACTGTTTCTTGTAAACCTCCCTGTGGTCGGCACTCTTGGTAATAGTCTCTTTGTATTCAACCTGAGGCTGTCCTTCGTTCACTTCAACCTTGAACTCTCTCTTCATACGGTCTACCAGGATCTCAAGGTGAAGCTCACCCATACCAGAGATGATAGTCTGGCCTGAAGCCTCATCGGTCTTAACCCTGAATGTTGGATCCTCTTCAGCAAGTTTAGCCAAAGCCATCCCCATTTTATCCACATCAGCCTTGGTCTTAGGCTCCACCGCGATACCAATTACTGGCTCAGGGAAGGTCATCGACTCAAGTGCGATAGGGTGTTTCTCATCAGTAAGAGTATCCCCGGTCTTGATATCTTTAAATCCAACAGCAGCTCCAATATCTCCCGCTTCAATACGAGTAATAGGCTCCTGCTTGTTAGCGTGCATCTGATAGATACGGGAGATACGCTCCTTCTTTCCAGAACGGTTGTTCAGAACATAAGATCCAGCATCCAGTGAACCTGAATACACTCTGAAGAAAGCCAGACGTCCTACGAAAGGATCGGTAGCGATCTTGAACGCAAGCGCAGAGAAAGGAGAATCTACAGAAGGCTTACGCGTTTCCGGTTGCTCAGTCTCAGGGTTGACACCTTCAATAGCATCGATATCCACCGGCGAAGGAAGATAACGCATCACAGCATCCAGCATGGCCTGTACTCCTTTGTTCTTAAAGGAAGAACCACACATCATCGGGATGATGGACATATCGATGGTTGCAGCCCTAAGAGCGGCGATAATTTCGTCTTCAGTGATCGATTCTTCGTCTTCGAAGAATTTCTCCATCAGTTGTTCATCATATTCAGCTACCGCTTCAATAAGCTTCGCACGGTAGTTGTTTACATCTTCCATCAGGTCTGCAGGGATCTCGATGGTTTCATAGGTCATTCCGTAGTCATCCTCGTTCCAAACCCTTGCAGTTTTGGAAATAAGATCCACCACTCCTTTGAAATCAACCTCTTCCCCGATTGGTACCTGAAGAGGCACAGGATTTCCACCCAGCATCTCTCTTACCTGGTCACAGACTTTGAAGAAGTCGGCTCCCTGACGGTCCATCTTGTTGACGAAACCAATTCTTGGAACCCTGTATTTATCAGCCTGTCTCCATACAGTTTCACTCTGAGGCTCAACCCCGTCAACTGCACTAAACAAAGCTACCACCCCATCAAGTACACGTAAAGAACGCTCTACCTCTACAGTAAAGTCAACGTGTCCTGGAGTATCAATAATGTTTACGGTATATTCCTGATCACGGTACATCCACTTACAGTGGGTAGCAGCAGAGGTAATGGTGATCCCACGCTCCTGCTCCTGCTCCATCCAGTCCATGGTTGCAGCACCGTCGTGAACCTCCCCAATCTTGTGGCTTATCCCAGTATAGAAAAGGATACGCTCAGTCGTGGTGGTCTTTCCCGCATCAATATGCGCTGCAATACCTATGTTTCTAGTAAATTTTAAATCTCTTTGTGCCATGTGTTAGAATCTAAAGTGAGAGAATGCTTTGTTAGCTTCAGCCATTTTATGAGTATCTACTCTTTTCTTAACAGCCGCACCTTCTTCCTTGGCCGCAGCGATGATCTCTCCGGCAAGCTTCTGTGCCATTGATTTCTCGTTACGCTTACGGGAATAGCTTATCAACCACTTCATTGCGGTTGAAACTTTACGGTCTGGACGTATCTGCATTGGAATCTGGAAGGTAGCACCCCCTACACGTCGGCTACGTACTTCTACGTGAGGCATAACGTTTGAAAGGGCATCTTTCCACAATTCAAGAGCGGTCTTTTCTTCGTCTTGTTTTTTCTCCTCTACAATGTCTATCGCATCATAGAAAACCTTAAAGGCAACCGATTTCTTACCGTCCCACATCATCATGTTCACGAAACGTGTAACCAGCTGATCGTTAAATTTTGGATCCGGTAAAAGAGGTCGCTTCTTCGCCTGTCTTTTTCTCATTTCTTTACTTTAAAAGTTTTTAATTACTTTTTAGGGCGTTTTGCACCATACTTAGATCTACGTTGTGTCCTTCCTGCAACACCTGCGGTGTCCAGAGCTCCACGTACGATGTGATATCTAACTCCTGGCAAATCCTTAACCCTTCCGCCTCTAACCAATACTATCGAGTGCTCCTGGAGGTTGTGTCCTTCACCGGGGATGTATGCGTTCACCTCTTTCCCGTTTGTCAGCCTTACCCTTGCAACTTTACGCATTGCCGAGTTAGGTTTCTTAGGGGTCGTGGTGTAAACACGCGTACAAACTCCTCGTCTCTGAGGGCACGAATCCAAAGCAACCGATTTACTCTTCTTGGTAATCTTGGCTCTTCCTTTTCGTACTAATTGTGAAATTGTTGGCATAATTTCTTTTACACTAATTATTAATAAAAATTAATCTCCCTTTTTTAAGGGCTTGCAAAGGTAGAAATAAATCAGAATTATTCAAATCTTAATTCATTAATTTTCAAGAGATTTTTGAAACAGGAGGTTTTGCCTTCAGGAGCTATGTAGGGAGGAACCATCTGGCTGCCAGGGAGACCGTAAATATAATTCTGAAAAGGGTATCAGGAAGACAGAAGATCCATTCCTGCATTAAAACTCCAGCAACTTATAACCCAGGAAGAAGCCTAACGAGGGGGGTTCATAGATATTCCAGAAGCCTCCAGCGCCCAGTACCCAGCGTCTTTTGGGAATATGGAGAAGCTGCCCTTCTATGCTGTCCATTATAAGGTAAGGGTTGGAATTGGTTACCGAAACCACTGGCATTCCTTTTTTATACCCCACCACCAGCCGCTGGGTGTTCGGAATGGAGATCCTGTCTATAAGGAGGCCCTTCTGATTTACGGACCCGGATATGGAAAACCATTCTTCCTCCTTTCTGAAGCTTCCCTGAAAGCTTTCATTCACAGGTTTAATAAATGGAATTTCCACACTGTCGTAAACATAACGCACCTCCGACTTCACCCCCACCAACGGCTGTTGAAGCTTTTTCAGCAACCGACTCAGGCTGTCATCCTTCATCCAGATCTGTTGCCGCAGCTCCTGGCTGCTTACCTGGAGAAGGCTTTTCTCATAAACCAGCTGTCCATTGGCTAGTCTGTACCTACGAAGGCTGTCTTCCTTTGCATTAAGGTTACGCGCATACCGGTTACCTGTTTCGACTCCCTCCCTGCAGGACCGCATCCATAAGATTAGGAATATGACCATAAGAAGAGGAGAAAGCCTGATGATCAGATTCCGAGCTGGGACAAAAACTTGCCTTATTATGGTATAAAACATAATCTGCCAAATTAGCGATTTAGCATTTCGAAGTGCGGACAATCGATAAAGCCGTCTTTCAGGTCATTCCCATTCCAGTCACCACCCCAGCGGTTGTCTGGATGAAGCTGTTCCCAGTAATCCCCTAATTTCTTTATTCTACTCCACTCCAGGCATAGCTCTCCTTCAATAAAGACATTAAAGTCTACCGCCATTCGGCACAGGTGCATGCTTTTCAGGGTTTTTGAAAGGCCCTGCTTAAAGAGGCGGTCCTGTTCCTCAGAAGAACGCCAGGCGTGCCCAAAGCTAAGGCCGTAACCCAGGCTCTCGGCAAAGAGGATAAGCCGCCCAATGTTCCTGGTAAAGACCTGTTGTCGCTCAGATAATTTCATAAAGCACGGATTTATAAACAAAGACAATAAACCTGGAATTCTTCCATTTTCACCTCATCCAATTTTATTCGTTATAATCTTCCAATTCTTCTTATGACCCCCTCGTTGATGGCAGTCCTTATGTTTTCCAGCCATTCAAAGATCCTGGCTTTTTTGCCGGTAAGCCGTTTCTGGTTCTCACCTATAGAGTAAATATCCAGCAGACTTGCCATTATGGCTATGGTGCCGGTGGAGAGGAGGAAGAAACCCGAGAGGACTTTCAGCCCTCCTATAGCAGAGAGCATGCTGAAGAAGCTGCTCCAGGTAACAAGCACCGAAACAGTCGCAATTTTCCACATACTGCTCCAGCCCTTGGAACTGCTGAAAAAATTATTCTTGTCCACCGCCTCGTGTTGCGATGCCTTCACCCCTGAAATAAAATCCAAAGCAAATACGATATAATAAAGACTAAGGCTCACCGCAGCCACCACTATGGGAAGCAGGAGCGCCTTTATGGGGGTATCTTCAAGAAGCAGGTCCAGCAGCCCCCGAAGGCTCAGGGAACCCGGAGCCGCCAAAACAAGATAGGACGCGTTCTCGGCACTAAAGAGCTTCCTGGCGAAGCTCAGGATGGAAGTTGGATGTGTGATCATATTAACTGATTTTAAGGTTACCGCAACGGTTGCGACCAATACTGAGCGTCACCGGGAGGGATATGACTGGTGATCATTACAGCAGGACCAGTTCTCTTCCCACAATCTCATTTCTGAAATGTTTCATTCCGGCCTCATCCTCCCAGCTGCGAGTGGTGAGTTTGCCTTCAATAAGTACTTTAGATCCTTTCCTTACGTGCTCTTCCACTATCTGGGCGGGGCGATTCCAGAAGGTGATGCGGTGCCAGTAGGTTTTCTCCACCTTCTCACCTGCGGCAGTTGTAAATACCTCATTGGTGGCCATGGAAAATTTCG